>JAXDLF010000172.1:0-2804 GCA_034666765.1 Chloroflexota bacterium | reverse complement strand
AAGGCCGCGAGCGCCTCGGCGCTCGTCTTGCCGATGCCGCTCCCGGCGCCGACGACGAGCGCGCGACGTCCGTCCAGGCGGAAGAGGGCGGGGTAGTCGATCACGAAGCTCAGACCTCCTTTGCCGGAACGGTAGCCGGGACGCGCGAGCGCCCGGCGGAGACGCTCGGAGCTCCGCCGGGCGCGACGCTGATCGCGGCTAGACGGTCGACTTGCGGGCGCGGCCCGCGCCACGGACCGCGAGACCGACGGCGAGGGTGATGATGCCGCCGACGATCGCCTCCGGGATGCCGTTCGTGCCGGCAACGGTCCACGCCACATCGGCGGGAAGGTACGGCGCGCCGTTGGGGCCCTTGAGGAGCACGGCCATGCTCAGGACGAGCACGGTGTTGGTCGCCGTGCCGAGGACGCCCGCGGCGAGCAGCGCGACGACCTCGTTGAACGGACGAAGTGCCTTGTACACGAGGAACGCCACGACGCCGATGACGATCCGCGGGCCGAACGCGATGAGCGGGTTCTGGAACAGCGGGGTGGTCGCGCGAAGGAAGCTGAAGAGACCGAAGATGAAGCCGACGGCCGCACCGGCGATCGGACCTTCCATGACGCCGGCGAGGATCGCCGGGACGTGCAGGATCGTCGCGTTGACGCCGGTGGGCAGCGGGATGAATCCGATGCCGGTGAACCCGAGCGCCAGCTGGATCGCCGCGAGGACGCCCGAGACGACGACCGTGCGCACGGTTCGGTTCTGCGGCATGAGCCCCATGTCATCCGACATCGCGCCCGGTCGGGCTGTGGTCGCCATATCCCCCTCCAAGCCCTTGGTTGCTTTCGCTGCTGCGGGACTCTACTCCAGGCTTTCGCGGCCTTTCAGGGCCTTGGCGCACGCACGCGCCCTATCGTCGGTGGATGCGGATCGCCGTGCTGGGCCTCGGCGCGATCGGGACCCTCCTCACCCGGACCCTCGACGGGCACGCCTCGGTCGTTCCCGTCGACCGGACGAAGGCGCCCCTCGACGGGCGCGGCGGCGAGCCGGTCGACATCGCGATCGTCACGACGAAATCGCAGGGGACCGCCTGGGCGGCCGAGACCGCGAGCCGGGTCCTGGGGAAGCACGGCACCGTTCTCACGATCCAGAACGGGCTCGGCCACCGCGAGCAGCTGGCCGCGACCCTCGGCGACGACCGGGTGGCGGTCGGCGTCATCTACGTCGGCGCCGCGTTGGATGGTGACCAGCTCCGGACGACCGGCCCGGGACGCGTCGAGCTCGGACGGGCGCGCCACGTCGACGAGCTCGCCGCGACGCTCCAGGCCGGGGGCATGACCGCGGCGGTCGTCGACGATCCCTGGCCCGCGGTCTGGCGCAAGCTCGTCGGCAACGCCGCGGTGAACCCGGTGAGCGCGCTCGTCGGCGTCACGAACGGGGAGCTGCTCGACCACCTCGCCTCGCGCATCGTCGACGGCGCGGCGATGGAGGCCGCGCGGGTCGCGAGCGCCGAGGGCGTTCCCATCGCCGACGACGAGGCGATCCGGCTGTGGCGGTCGATGGCGGAGCTCACCGCCTCGAACCGGTCGTCGATGCTGCAGGACGTCCGCAGTGGACGGCCGACGGAGATCGACTGGATCAACGGAGAGGTCGTGCGCCGCGGCGCGCATCACGGCGTCCCGACGCCGGTGAACGAAGCGCTGCTCAAGCTCCTCGAGGTGCTGGAGGCGTACCCCTAGGGGTTCGTCACCAGGTCCGCGACGACCTTCGCGTCCTCGAACGTGCGACCCACGCGCGCGTCGACGCCGTCGATCCGTCCGGTGCGGAACGACGTGAACAGCGCCCGCTGGATCTCGTCATGGGCCTCCGGGATCCCGACGTGCTGCAGCAGGAGGGCGACCGCGCCGATCGCGCCGACCGGGCTCGCGGCCCTCTGGCCGGTGTACTTGGGCGCGGAGCCGTGGATCGGCTCGAACATCGAGACCCGTCCGGGGTGGATGTTGCCGGACGCGCCGGTTCCGAGACCGCCGCAGACGGCCGCGCCGAGGTCGGTGATGATGTCGCCGAACAGGTTCGTCGTGACGATGACGCTGAACTGCTCCGGCTTCTGCACGAGCCACATGCAGGCCGCGTCCACGTACATCGCGTCGTGCTCGACGTCGGGGTAGTCGGCCGCGACCTCCTCGAGCACGTCCCGCCACAGCTGCTGGATCGGCACCGCGTTGGCCTTGTCGACGAGGGTGACCTTCTTCCGGTCGAGGGTCCGCGCCCGCTCGAAGCCGTAGCGCGTGATCCGCTCGATCCCGCGGCGGGTGAACACCATGTCCACCGAGACACGCTCGTCGGGCGTGCCCTGACCGGTGCGCGTGCCCTCGCGCCCGTACACGTCCTCGGTGTTCTCGCGCATGACCAGGATCCGGATGTCCTTCTCGGTCTTGCCCTTCAACGGGCACAGGCGGGAGTCGTACAGGACGAGCGGCCGCAGGTTCACGTAGAGGTCGAGGCCCCGGCGGAAGCCGAAGATGATGTCCGCCTCGAGCATCCCGCGGGGCACGCCCGGATGGCCGACCGCGCCCAGCAGCACCGCGTCGAGCGAGCGCATCGGCTCGAGGGCCGCCTTGTCGAACCGCCGGCCGTCGCGGAGGTACTGCTCGCCGGACCAGTCGAACGCCGTCCGCTCGGTGCGGAAGCCGAACCGGGCCTCACACGCGTCGAGCACGAGGAGCGCGGCGTCGACGACCTCGGGGCCGATCCCATCGCCGCCGAGCACGCCGAGCTTGATGGTCCGCGGTGCCGCGGTCATCGGGCGGCCGCCCGCTTCT
>JAXDLF010000171.1:0-2789 GCA_034666765.1 Chloroflexota bacterium | reverse complement strand
ACGTCGCCGACGATGAGGCGGTCCATCGGCTGCGCGCGCTCCATGTCCTTTTTCGTCTCCTCGATGGCGAGGAGCTGGTCGGGCGTCTCGGTGAACGGGAACGCGTTCTCCATCTCGATCTGCCACGGCGTGTCCTTCCCGAACGCGTGCCCGGGCGTCGCCTCGCGCGCCGCGTACAGGCGGAGCAGCTCGCGCGCGATCTCGGCCGCGGCGCGCTTGGCCTTCCCCTTCGTCTTGAGCCAGTCGCGCCCGCCCATGACCGACAGTGCCGGCGCCTGGCCGCCGACGTACCGCGTGATCTTGTCGATGCGGTCCGTGGGGAGCCACCGGGTGCCATCGGCGAACGTGAGGATGAGGTACTCGCGCTCCACGCCGACGACCTGCTTCGTCTCGAACCCCTCGAACCGGGCGATGCCGGAGTCCTCGTGCACGACGTGGTCGCCGGGCTTCAGGTCCTGGAGGAACGAGCCGACGGCGACGCGCCGGCGGCGGCGCTCGGGGTGCCGGGGCTTGCGGAAGCCGAAGACCTCGGCGTCGGTGAAGACCCGCAGGTCGAGCTCGGGGATCGCGAAGCCCTCGGCGAGCGGCACGTGCAGGAGCACGAGCGCGCCGGGGGCGGGCGGATCGGCGAGGCTCTCCTGCGGCGTGGCGGTGACGTCCCGCTCCGCGAGGAGCTCCGAGAGCCGCGCGGCCTGGGGGGTCGCGATGACGCGCGTGCCGGTGCCGTCGGCCGCGACCTCGCGGAGGAACTGGTCGAGCCGGCCCGCGTAGCTCGGCGAGCCGGTCCAGCCCAGGCGCAGCGCGTTGTCGGCGGGCGCGACCCGGATCGCGCCGTGCTCGCCGGACTCTCGCTCGAGCTGCGTCCGCGGCACGTACGGCGCGGGGAACGAGGTGACCGGCAGGCCATCGGCGCGCAGCTCCTCGCGGCGCTCCTCGGCCTGGGCCTCGTACGCGTCCCACGCGAGGGCGAGCTCGACCGAGTCCTCGAACACGACGGTGGCACGATCCGGGGGGAGGTGGGACACCAGCGAGGCCGTCGCGCCCAGCAGCGGCGCGAACGCATCGACGCCCGGCGCGTACTGCCCCTGGCGCAGGCCCTCGAGGAGCGCGATGTGATCGGTGAGGTTCTCTCCCAGCCCGTCCCAGCCCGCGCTCGCGATGCGCTCGGCGATCTCCGGTCCGCGCTCGACCGAGATCTCGCGGGCCGGGAGGACGACGAGCTCGTCGAGCGCCGCCTGGGACCGCTGGGTCACCGGATCGAAGGAGCGGATGGACTCGATGTCGTCGCCGAACAGCTCGATGCGCGCGGGCTCGGTCGCCGACGCGGGATACACGTCGATGATCCCGCCGCGGCGGGAGAACGTGCCCGGCTCGCTCACCTCGGGCACCGGCTCGTAGCCGAGCGAGAGCAGCCACGCCGCCGTCTTCTGCCACGGCAGCGTCGCGCCCGGACGCAGCGCGCGGCCGCGCTCCGCGAGCGTGTCCGCGGGCACGGTCCACTGCATCACCGCGCGGAGCGACGCGACGACCGCGATCGGCTCGTGCTCCTCCCGGTCGCGCAGCCGCCAGAGCGCGAGCAGCCGCTGGTGGACGGAGCTCGCCGACGGCGAGCCGGCCTCGTACGGCATCGACTCGCGCTCGGGGAACGCGACCACGCGGTCCTCGCCGAGCCAGCCCGCCAGCTCCGCGCGCCAGCGCCGGGCGCGGTCCTCGCTCGGCGCGACGAGGAGGACGGTGCGGCCCTGCGTCGCGACGAGCGCCGACCAGGCGTACGCGCGCGCGCCGGCCGACGCGTCCGCGACGGCGACCGTCCCACCGGTCCCGACGCGGTCGACGAGGGCGTGGAAGGCCGGACTCTCCTCGGCGCGCGCGAGCAGGCCCGCGAGCCGCGCGGTCGGGACGGCGGCGCGGACGGCGTCAGCCATTGAACTGATTCATCGCCCGCTGCACGTCGCGCAGGGCGACCTCCGCGGCCTCGGCCGCGCGATCCAGGGTCGTGTCCGCGAGCGCCTTCTCGTCGGCATCGAACGGCGAGAGGACGTACTCCGCGAGATCGGGGACCTCGCGCGGCTGGGCCGGCGCGACGCCGACGCGGATCCGCGGGAAGCCCTCGCCGACGGCATTCACGAGCGAGCGCATCCCGTTGTGGGTCCCCGGCCCGCCCGACTGGCGGATGCGGATGGTCCCGAGCGGGAGGTCGACCTCATCGAAGACGACGAGCATGTCCTTGGGCTCGAGGCGATACCGGTCGAGGAGCTTCTTGACGGCCCGGCCGCTGTCGTTCATGAACGTCTGCGGACGCGCGATGGCGACCTTGATCCCGCCGACGCTGCCCTCGGCGATCCGCGAGTCCGCGGCCTTGATGCCGAACTCGGCGCGGGCGCGCTTGCCCAGCCGGTTCGCGACCGCGAAGCCGACGTTGTGACGGGTGTTCGCGTAGCCGTCGCCCGGATTCCCCAGGCCGACGACCAGCTTGTCCACGCGGGGCGGGTTCCCGCCGAAGAATCTGCGCACGTTCCCCCTAAACGCCGAAATAGGGCCGCAGGCCGAACCGGCCCGGGTCCTGAGCGATCGCGTCTTCTGCTGTCCTCAGTCTAGATGCCGCTACCGTTCGTCGCGATGCGGTTCCCCGAGTTCTCCATGGAGCGGATGCAATCGACCTGGGAGCACCGGGTGACGTACGACCTGTCCGAATCCGGTCTCGAGGCCCTGACCCTGGAGGACGCCGTCCGTGACCTCGGGGCCCTCGGCAAGGAGCGCCTCGGATACGCGAACGGCATGGGCCGCGA
>JAXDLF010000170.1:0-13374 GCA_034666765.1 Chloroflexota bacterium | reverse complement strand
ACACGTCGGCGATGAGCGCGAGCTCCGCGCCGCTCGCGCGGATGCGACGGAGCGCGTCCGGGACGGGGCCGAGCGGGTCGCGCGCGCCGCTGCCCTCCTCGTCCTTCATGTCGGGGAGGCCGAACAGCAGCAGGCCGCCGATCCCCGCCGCGGCCGCGCGCTCGGCGACTCGGGCCGCCTCGCGCGCGGGCCACCCGACGTGGCCCGGCATCGAGGCGATCGGCTCCGGGGCCGTGATGCGCGCGTCGACGAAGACCGGAAGCACGAGCGACCGTGGATCGATGCGGTGCTCGCGCACGAGCGACCGCAGCGCGGCGCCGCGCCGGAGGCGGCGGTGCCGGTCGAACGCCGGCGGATCAGCGACCGGCGACCGCATCGGGCTCCCTGACCAGCGCGGCCACCGCGCCGGCGATCTCGTCATCATCCGGTCCGGCCACGCGGGCCGCGACGCCGAGGGCCGCGCGCACGCGGGCCGCGGTGGACGCACCGATCGCGACCGCGACCGCGAGGTCCGCTCCCGACAGCGCGAAGCCGTCGACCGCCGACGGCGAGGCGAACACCACGACGGCGCCCGCGGGGACCGGCTCACGGGGCGCGACGGCCGTGGTGCGGTAGGCGACGACCTCGCCGACCGTCGCGCCGCGGCGGGCGAGGATCTCGCCCGGCTCCGTCGCCGCTCGATCCGATCGGGCCAGGAGGATCGCGCCCCGCGGCAGCGGCAGCTCCGCCGCGAGCGCGGCGCCGTTCGCGATCGACGGTACGAACGTCACGCGCAGCCCCGCGTCGCGGCAGGCGCTCGCGGTCCCCGGGCCGATCGCCGCCACGGGCGCGGCGCACGGTCCGCCGCCGAGCACCGTCGCGACCGCGCGGGCGCCGGCGCGGCTCGTGATGACGAGCAGGTCGTCGCCGGTCAGCACGCGCAGGGCCTCGCGCAGCGGCGACGGATCGTCGAGCGGTCGCACCTCGACGCACGGGATCTCGTGGCTCGCGATCCCGCGCGCGGCCAGCCGCGCGGCGAGTCGGGCGTTCTCGCCGCGGGGGCGGGTGAGGACCACCGCCGGCTCAGACGGCATCGAGCACCCCGAGCTCCGCGGCCGCCATCCGCGCGGCCGCGAATGGATCGCGCGCCCGCGCCCGCGCCCGCCGCCCGTCGACCGCCGCGTCCAGGACGATCTCGCTCCCGTCGACGTGCGCGAGCGCACCGAGCGCGAGATCGCAGCTGCCGCCCATGATCCGGAGCAGCTCGCGCTCCGCGTCGGTCGTCGCGCGTGTCGGCGGGTCGTCGATGCCGGCGAGCCGATCGCGGACGGCGGCGTCAGCGGCGCGCACCTGCACGGCGATCGCGCCCTGGCCGGGCGCGGGCAGCATGAGGCCGAGATCGAGGACCTCGTCCTCCCCGACGGCCACGCCGAGCCGGCGCAGACCGGCGAGCGCCAGGACCGTCGCGTCGTAGTCGCCGCGCTCGACCTTCGCGAGACGCGTCTCGACGTTGCCCCGGATCGGCGTGGTCGTGATGTCCGGACGCGCGAGCCGGAGGGCGACATCGCGCCGCGGGCTCGACGTGCCGACCCGCGCGCCATTGACGAGCGTCGCGAGGCCGCCACGAGCCGACGTGATCAGCACGTCGCGCGGGTCCTCGCGCGGCAGGATCGCCGCGACGACGAGGCCGGGCCGGTCGCCGGTCGGCAGGTCCTTGAGCGAGTGGATCGCCGCGTCGATCTCGCCCGCGCGGAGGGCATCCTCGAGCGCGGTCACGAACACGCCGTCGCCCAGCTCGTGCAGCGGACGCGAGGACGCGTCCCCGGCCGTGCGGATGACGCGGGTCTCGACGTCCGCGCCGAGCGCGTCCGCGACGATGCGCGTCTGCGCGAGCGCGAGCGCGCTGCCGCGCGTGCCCAACACCAGTGGCCGGCTCACAGCGCGAACAGGTCCCGGGCGCTGGCCTCGCGGTCCGGCGACTCGCGCAGCCGGACGGTCGGCTCGTGGATCAGGGCGTGGGCGAGCGATTCCGACAGCGACTCGACGACCCGCCGGTCGCGCTCCGGGAGGTGCCGCAGCCGCGCGAGGGCCCGGTCGAGATGCGCGGCGCGGATCGCCTCGGCACGCTCGCGAAGGGCGCTGATCGCGGGCCCGGCGGCGCGCGCGCGGAGGTCGCGCACGAGCGCGTCGGCGGCGGCGGCGCAGCGGGCCTCGATCGCCTCGAGCGTCGCGTCGTCGAGGTCCGACCCGGCGAGGGCCGCGAGCCCGTCGACGTCGACGTAGCGGAGGCCGGCGAGCGTCCGCGCCTCGACCGGCACGCTTCGGGGAACGGCGAGATCGACGACGGTCAATGGTCCCATCGCGAGTCGCGCGCGCATCCGTTTGGAGGTGAGCACCGCGCCGCGGGTGTCGGCGGCGGCGATGACCGCCGCGGCGTCGCCGAGCACGTCGTCGATGCGCTCGAGGGGGATGGCGGTCGCGCCGTGATCGGCCGCCACCGCCGCGCCGCGCGCGGCGTCGCGGTTCGCGACGACCACTCGTCCGGTGCGTGCCGCGAGCGCGCGCAGCGCGAGCTTCCCGACCTCGCCGGCGCCGATGACGACGACCGTGGCGGTCGCGGGATCCGGCACGTCCGCGAGGGCCGCGTCGACCGCGAGCGAGCCGAGGGTCCGGCGGACCGAGCCGAGCGGCGTGGTGCGGCGAAGCTCCCGGCCGAGCTCGAGCGCGCCCCGGGCGGCGAGCGCGACCGCGGGATGAAGCCCGTCCGCACGCGCGGCGTCGAAGGCCCGCCGCAGCTGGCCGAGGATCTGCGCCTCGCCGCGGATGGCCGAGTCGAGCCCGCAGGCGACCCGCAGCAGCTGGAGCGCGGCGGCCCGGCCGGTGCGGAGCCGTCCGGCCACGGGGAGGTCGGTGCCGAGCCGCGCCGCGAGCGCCTCGGCGGACGCCGGGCCCGCGACGAGCACCTCCGAGCGATGGCAGGTCAGCACGACCAGGACGTCGGGGTCATGGACCGCGGTCACCGCCCGGGCGAAGTCCTCGCGCACGCCGATGTCCGCGTCACGCTGATTCAGCGAGAACAGCGCGATGTCGGACTCAGGCACCCTCCGACCGTATGGGCGCCGCCGGTGTCCGCCAAACCGTCGTGCCAGTTTTGCCGATGTTTCCCGCGTTACGCCTAGAAGCGGACGTTCGCCTCCTCGGCCGCGCGCCACAGGCCCGCCCAGATCGCCCGGCGCTCGCTGTCCGTCGGCGCGCGCCCGGCGAGATCGCGGAACGCGACGACCCCCTTCGCCGCAAGGGCGCCCCAGGCCTTGGGACGGCGCGCCGCGGTGTCGCGCACGAGCTCCGGCTCGCGCTCGACGGTGAGCGAAATGGCGCGTTCGATCACGGGGCTAGCCTACGAGCGTGCGCATCGTGTCCCTCGTCCCCGCGGGCACCGAGATGGCCTGCGCGCTCGGCGCGGCCGGCGAGCTCGTCGCGGTCACTCACGACTGCGACTATCCGCCCGCGGTCCGGGCGCTGCCGCGGATCACGAGCTCGACGATCGCCCCGGGGAGCGACAGCCGCTCGATCGACGCGCAGGTCCGCGCGGCCGTCGACCAGGGCGAGAGCACCTTCCACCTTGACGCGGCCGCCCTCGCCGCCGCGCGACCGGACGTGCTGCTCGGGCAGACGCTCTGCGCGGTCTGCGCGGTGACCGTCGCGCAGCTTCCGGCGACGCTCGATCCCGCGCCGGCGATCGTCCCGCTGGATGGCCAGTCGCTCGCCGGCATCTTCACCGACATCGCGCGCGTCGGCGATGCCCTCGGGCGCCCCGACGCCGCGCGGCGGCTGGTCGCGGATCTGCGCGCGCGCATGCGCCGGGTCGAGGCCCTCGTATCCGGCGCGTCCCGGCCCACGGTCGTGTGCCTCGAGTGGCTCGCCCCGCTGTTCAACGCGGGCCACTGGGTCCCCGAGCAGGTCGCGTCGGCCGGCGGCGCGGAGCTCCTCGGCCACGCGGGCGTGCCGTCGATCGACGTGCGGTGGGAGGATCTCGCCGCCGCCGACCCGGAGTTCCTGTTCCTGCTGCCCTGTGGGTTCGAGTCCGATCGCGCGCTGACCGAGGCCCGCGTCCTCACCGATCGACCGGACTGGACCCACCTTCGCGCGGTGCGCGACGGCAACGTCTACGTGCTCGACGGAAACGCGTACTTCAGCCGGCCGGGGCCGCGCGTCGTGGACGGGATCGAGCTCCTCGCGTCGCTGCTGCATCCGGATCGCGTGCCGGCGCCGGCCGGCCTGCGATCTATCCGGCTGCCTACTCCGCCCGTTTCGTCCTCCGTCGCATGACCTCGGCCATCGACGGCGTCTCCTCCGGGCGGGACACGATGCGCACCGGGTCGCCCGCGCCGAGCTCGCCCTCCTCGACGATTCGTAGGTAGGCGCCGGGCCGGCCGCCGTCGATGAACTCGGCGATGAAGCCCGGCCGGTCCATCCGGGCCTCGAGCTTGTAGCAGGGGAGCCGGGGCTTGGTCACCTCGAGCAGGACGCTCCCCACCTGCCAGCGCTCGCCGGTGCGCGCGCCGGAGACGTCGAGGCCCTCGGTCGTGAGGTTCTCGCCGAACGTCCCTGGGGGCAGCGCCAGCCCGAGGCGCGCACCCCACCAGTCGAGGTCCTCGCGCGCGTATGCGTACACCGCCTGGTCGTCGCCGCCGTGCGCGCGGCGGTCGGACTGATCGTCGCCGTCGACGTTCACGCCGCGCACGCCGATGCGTCCGGCGACCGGATCCTTCCAGATGCTCGTGCGCACGAGCTTGGCGCCGACCTGGATCTCGCGCGGCCGGCCGACGTTCACCGATACGACGCGCGCCTGCATCACCATCCGCATGCGGCAGGCTAGTACCCTTCGACCGATGCTGATCAAGAAGCACGACGCGGCGACCTCGGAAGACGAATGGAAGACCTTCCTCGCCGGGCGTGACTTCGGCGAGCTCATCGCGTCGGGCCGCGGCCGCGACGTGCCGATCGTCGTGCCGACGCACTTCATCTACGACGGCGACCGCACCATCCGCCTGCACCTCGCGGTGCCGAACCCGGTGTGGGAGGCGCTCGCGGAGAATCCGCTCGCCCTCGTGTCGGTGTATGGCGACTACAGCTACATCCCGACGCAGTGGAACGCGAATCCGGGCGCGCCGGTCGAGTACGGCGTGCCGACCTCCTATTACGCCGCCGTGCAGGCCGTCGTGCGGACGCGCCTCGTGGACGATCCGGAGGAGCTCGCCGCCATCCTCCGCGCGCAGCTCGCGCACTTCCAGCCGGAGGGCGGGCACGCCCGGGTCGAGCCCGACAACGACTACGGCAGGCAGCTCGGCGCGATCCGCGGGATCGTCGGCACGATCGAGGACGTCCGCGCGAAGTTCAAGTACGGCGGGAACAAGGCCGTCGAGCACCGCCTGCGGATCGCCGACCGCCTGGCCCAGCGCGACGCGGGCAACGACCGGGCGGCGCGAGCACAGCTCCTCCGGCGCACCGACGGATGAACCGCGTCGGGGCATGGATCGCCGTCACCGTCGTCGCGTTCATGGTCGTCGGCGGGATGCTCCACTTCCCCGGCACCCTCGACGGCGACGGGCCCGCGCTCGGCCCGGTCATCCTCGGCGGGATGACCGGCCTGCTCATCGGTGGCGCGCAGCTCGTCGTGCTGCGGCGGCTGCTCCGGCACCCGTGGCACTGGCCGGCCGCGAGCGCCATCGGCATCGCGGTCACCCACGCGATCGGCGACGGGGTCTCAGCGGATGTCGGCTACGTCCCCGTGGCGATCATCGGTGGCCTGGCGACCGGCGCCCTGCAGGCCGCGGTGCTGCGCGTGCCGCTGTGGGCCGTCGCGACGACGCTCGCGTTCGCGATCGGGATCGCCGGCGGCCACGCGCTGGGCTTCGCGTTGGGCTTCAACAGCATCTTTCCCGACGACGCGGTCGCCCGAGGGCTGATCATCCTCGGCCTCACCGCCACGCTGTACGCGCTCTTCACCGCGCCGCTTTTCGCGAGAATGTCGCGCAAAAACGGCGTTCCTATACTCGGCAGCAACGGCGCCGCCTGACGCCGAACGGAGCAGGAGGAACTCATGAACTCGAGCCTCATCTCCAAGATCGAGAAGGCGAAACGGTACGCAGCCGAACCCGACCGGGTCCAATTCCAAGCCCTCGACGTGTCCTTCCGCGGTGACAACGGCACCCACAAGATCCGCCTCTCCGGAGATGAGTGGTCCTGCGAATGCGAGCACTTCGTCATGCACGGACTCTGCTCGCATGTCATGACACTGCAGCGTCTCTTCGCCGCGAATCTGTCCGATGACGCGCGATTCACGCAAGAGCGAATCCCCGCGATCGCCTAACGATCCCTCGCGCACAACTGAATACGCGGATCTCCAGCGAAGCCGGTGCGATTCCGGCAGGGTCCCGCCACCGTAACGGCGCAAGCGCCGAACTCGGGTCGCCTGGTCTTCCGCTCGCGGCCAACACACCTTCGCGAGAAAGGGTGAGCCTGAATGACTCGACGCATCGCGCTGCTGTTCGCGTTCCTCTTCATCGTCAGCTGCACCTCGACGACGCTCGCACCCTCGACCTCGACGCCCCCGACGGCCAGCCCCGCGGCCGCCGCGTTCCCGACGAGCGTCACCGACTTCCAGGGCCGCTCGGTCGCGATCTCCAAGCGTCCGGAGCGGATCGTGTCCATCGGCCCGTCGAACACGGAGTTCCTGTTCGCGCTCGGCGCGGGCGATCGCGTCGTCGCCGTCGACGACTTCTCGGACCAGCCCGCGGCGGCGAAGACCAAGGAGCACGTCGGCGGCGTGAAGGTCAGCCTCGAGAAGGTCGTGTCCCTCAAGCCCGACCTCATCCTCACGGTGAAGTTCTCCGACGGCACGATCGAGGCGCTGTCGCAGATCGGCGCGGCGCTCCTCGTCGTCGACCCGCAGGGTCTGGCCGACGTGACCCGCACGGCCACGCTGCTCGGCAAGGCCGTCGGCGCGGATGGCGACGGCCTCGCGAAGAGCATCCAGGCCAAGCTCGACGAGGTGAAGGCCAAAACGGCGGCCGCGCCGAAGCTGAAGGTGTTCGACGAGGAGGACGCCTCGGACCTCACGAAGATGTACACGGTCGGTCCGGGCTCGTTCCTGAACGACCTCATCACCCTCGCCGGCGGGACGAACATCGCGGCCGCGGCGAAGACGGCGTATCCGACGATCTCGGCGGAGGAGGTCATTCGCGCCGATCCCGACGTGATCGTGCTCGACGACGCCGCGTTCGGCACGACCGTCGAGAGCATCGCGACGCGTCCCGGCTGGGCCGCGCTCTCCGCGGTGAAGAACAAGCGCGTCTACCCGCTCGACGCGAACCTCATGAGCCGTCCCGGCCCTCGCGTCGGCGAGGCCGCGGACACGCTCGCGCGGCTGGTGCATCCCGAGCTCTTCAGGTGACCCGGGCCGCGCCGGCGATCGCGATCCTCGCCGTCCTGCTCCCACTGAGCGTGATCGCGGGGATCCTCGTCGGCGCGGTCTCCCTCGCGCCGTCGGACGTGCTCGCCGCGCTCTTCGGCACCGGCGATCAGGCGACGGTGACCATCGTCCGCGACCTGCGGGCCCCGCGGGTCATCGCCGCCGCGCTCGTCGGTGGCGCGCTCGCCGTCGCGGGCACGCTCCTCCAGGGACTCTTCCGCAACCCGCTCGCCGACCCGTACGTCACCGGCACGTCCGCCGGCGCGTCGCTCGGCGCGGTCGCCGTCATCGCGCTCGGCAGCGATCTCGCCGCCGGCGCGGTGCCGCTCGCGGCGTTCGTCGGCGCGCTGCTGAGCGCGCTCGGCGTCTGGCAGCTCGCGCGGCTCGGCGGGCGCACGACCGTCCTCACCGTGCTGCTCGCCGGCATCATCCTCACGTCCTTCTCGAGCGCGCTCGTCACGCTGCTGCTGTACGCGAGCGATCGCCTGGCGCTGCGACTGCGCGCGATCCTCGACATCCTGAGCGGCGGCGTCACCGTGCGTGGGACGAGCGAGCTCGTCGTCGCCGGGGTCGTCGTGGCGTGCGGAGTGGCCCTCGCGGTCATCCTCGGCCGGCGCATCGACGCGTTCGTGTTCGGCGAGGAGGCCGCCGCGACGCTGGGCGTGGATCCGGAGCGCACGACGATCCTCGTGATCGCGGCGGCGGCGCTCCTCACCGGCGCGGCCGTGTCGCTCGCCGGACTCGTCGGCTTCGTCGGCCTCGTCGTGCCGCACGCGCTGCGGCCGATCGTCGGGGCGACGCATCGCACGCTCGCGATCGCGAGCTTTCTGGCCGGGGCGAGCGTCCTCGTCCTCGCCGATCTGGGCGCGCGCAGCCTGTTCGCCCCGGCGGAGCTTCCGGTCGGCGTGCTCACCGGACTGCTCGGCGCGCCATTCTTCCTCGTGCTGCTCGTGCGCGCCCGCCGCCGCGAGGTCGCGTGACCGTGCTCGTCGCGCGCGCGCTCGCCGCCGGCTACGGGGCGCGCGCGGTGCTCCGCGGCATCGATCGCACCTTCGAGCCCGGCGTGCTGACGGCGCTGGTCGGACCGAATGGGGCGGGGAAGTCGACGCTGCTGCGCGCGCTCGCCGGCCTCATCCGGCCGACCGTGGGCGCGGTCACGCTCGACGGCGTCGATGTCGCGACGCTGACACGTGCGGCACTCGCCGCGCGGGTCGCGGTCGTCCCGCAGACGTTCGACACGCTCTTCCCGTTCACCGTGCGCGAGATCGTCGCGCTCGGCCGCACCGCGCGGCTCGGCCTCTTCGCGCGCCCGACCGAGCGCGACCTGGCCGCCGTCGCCCGGGCCACCGACGAGCAGGAGCTCGGGCCGCTCCTCGACCGGCGCTTCGATGCGCTCTCCGGCGGCGAGCGGCAGCGCGTCGTCGTGGCCATGGCGCTCGCCCAGGAGAGCGACGTCCTGCTGCTCGACGAGCCGACGGCGCATCTGGACCCGCAGCATCAGCTCGGCACCGTCCGGCGCGTCGGCGCGCTCGCCCGCACGCGCGGCGTGGTCGCGATCGCCGTCCTGCACGATCTGAATCTGGCCACGCTCGCGGACCGGGTCGTCGTCCTCGATGCCGGTACGGTGGTCGCGGACGGCCCGCCCGCGACCGCGCTGAATGCGGCCGTTCTCGATGGGGTGTTCGGGCCCGGACTCGCGGTCCATCAACTGGGCGGCCGGACGGTCATCCTGCCGGGCTGACACCAAGCGATGTGTTGACCCACGACATTTGCCGCACGTAGCATCACAACGAACAGGTAACACGCGTTGAGCGGTGTAGCGGGGGCGTTCCGAGGAGAGGGCAAGGACACAGGTGTTCCGCAGGGTCTGCATCGCCACGATCGCGCTCGCCCTCGTCTGGGCTCCTGGCTCAGTGCCTGTCGCCCGAGCAGCCGACCTCGAGCCCGGCACCTCCGCCGCCCGGCCGATCCGCCCGCCGGCGCCCGCGGTCACCGAGACGGTCTGCACCGACACCGTCGCGCCGGGCGTCGCACCGGTCGCCGCGACGACGGGACTCGCGGGCGCGCACGCCGCGCTCTACGCGCGATCGGGGTTCCCGACGCTCTGCCCCGGCAGCACGGCGACGGTCACGATCGCGTTCCAGAACACCGGCTCGCTCGGTTGGTACGGCAACGCCGCGCTCGGCACGTGGGGTCCGGAGCCGGGCCAGGACCGCGCGAGCGCCCTCGGCGGCGACGGCACGAGCGGATCGATCGCGACGAGCTGGTCGCACCCCAACCGTCCGGCGATCCAGACGACGCCGTACGTCGGCCCGGGCCAGGTCATCTGGTTCCAGTTCAGTGTCCAGGCACCGGCGACCCCCGGGAGCTACCGGCTCGGCCTCCGGCCGCTGCTCGAAGGGCAACAGTGGCTCGAGGATCCGAACCTCACCTTCTACGTCCTCGTGAAGTCCGACGACCTGCACATCCCGCCGGGCCCGGCGACGATCGCCCCCGAGGCCGCGCGGACGTACGTGCCGGCGACGATGGCCGACGGCTCGCGCCAGATCCGCGTGCCGTCGCTCATGTACCACTACGTGAGCTGGCTGCCGGCATCGGATCCGAACATGGATCTGCGCAAGGACCTCACCGTGAGCCCGACCGACTTCGAGGCGATGCTCCAGTACCTGCGTGACAACGGCTATCGCACGATCACGACGAAGGATCTCTGGTGGTCGCTCGATCAGACCGCGCCGCTCCCGCCGAAGCCGGTGATGCTCACGTTCGACGACGGCTACGCCGACGCGTACAGCGTCGTCATGCCGCTCCTCAAGGCATACGGGATGACCGGCGTGTTCTTCGTCACGGTCAACCTCGTCGGCAAGCCGGGCTACATCAGCCAGGACCAGGTGCGGGCCCTCGCCGACGCCGGCATGGACGTCGAGTCGCACGCGATGGACCACATCAGCATGGTCAAGTCGCTCACCGAGCAGACGTATCAGATGTGCCGCGCCCGCGACTTCCTCAACACGTGGACCGGAACCGACGTGCGGCACTTCGCGTACCCGTCGGGCGACTTCAACGACACGTCGTTCGTCGCGCTGCAGCGCTGCGGATACCTCTCCGCGTACAAGAAGGGCGGCGGCTCGATCCAGAGCAGCAACGCGATGTATCTCCTCCAGCGGGCCCGGGTCCGCGGCCAGCAGGGCCTCGGCGCCCTCCTCCTCGCCCTCCAGCAATAGCCTTCGCGGCATGACGCCGCGCCGGATCGTCCTTGGTCTGCTCCTGGTGGTCATCGCCGTCTGGGCGCTGGCCCCGGCCGTCCGGGGCGCGCTGCTCGTGCGTCGCACGTCGAGCGGACCATCGGCGATCGAGGCCGTGGCCGGCCTCCCGGCCGAGTCGGTGCGGTTCACGGCGTCCGACGGCGTCCCACTCGCGGGCTCGTACGTCGCGGTGCCCGGCCCGACCGGAATCTTCGTTCTCGTGCACGGGTTCAAGACCGACCGTCGGGAGATGACCGATCTGGCGGCGATGGTCCTGCGCGAGGGGTTCTCGGTGCTGCTGTACGACAGCCGCGGGACCGGTGAGAGCGGCGGCGTCTTCGGTGTCGGTGCGACCGAGGATCGGGACATCATCGGCGCGGTCGACTTTCTGCGATCGCCCGCCAAGCCCGGCGCGCCGCACATCTTCGTCCTCGGGATCTCGCTCGGCGCGGGCGACGCGTTGCTCGCGGCCGCCGAGGACGATCGCATCCAGGGCGTGCTCGCCGATAGCCCGTGGGCCGACGAGCACGTGCAACTGGAACGCATGGGCAGCGTTCCGCTCGGTGCCGTCACCATCCCGGTCCTCCCGTACGAGCCGGCGCTCGTTGACTGGCTGATCGCGGGCCGGCTCGAGGACGCGCGCCCGATCGCCGCCATCGGCCGGATCGCGCCACGGTCGGTCCAGCTCATCCATTCGACCGACGATGGGAACGCGACGACCACACTCGCCGACGCCCAGGCGTTGCTCGCGGCGGGCGGATCGAGGACCGGCCTGTGGATCGCGGCGAGTGGGGGACACGCCGGCGCGTACCGCGCCAACCCAGAGGACTATCGCCTTCAATTCCGTGCCTTCATCCGCGCGGCCCTGGACTGCTGCGCGATGAGGCGCTGATGGACCTCATCATCCGCGAAGGCCTCGTCATAGACGGTACGGGCGGCCCTCCGCGCCACGCCGATGTCGGGATCCGCGACGGTCGGATCGAGTCGATCGGCGAGCTGGGCGCAGGCGACGCGACCGAGACGATCGACGCGAGCGGGCAGGTCGTCGCGCCGGGCTTCATCGACACCCACACCCACGGCGACGTCGCGATGCTCCTGCCCGACGCGCACCTGGACGTGAAGACCGCCGAGCTGCGCCAGGGCGTCACCACCGAGGTGACCGGCAACTGCGGCTTCAGCCCGTTCCCGGCGGACGGCCCGCACGCCGACCAGGTCGCGGCGCTCATGGGGACGCTCGTCGGGTCCGGCGGCCACACCTGGCGCGATCTCGCGTCGTACCGCGCGGCCGTGTCGGGCGCCTGCATGTTCACGAACGACGCACCGCTCGCCGGTCATTGCAGCATCCGCGCGGCCGTCCTCGGATTCGCCGACCGCGCGCCGACCGCGGACGAGCTGGCCGCGATGACGCGGCTCGCCCAAGGCGCGCTGGCGCAGGGCGCGGTGGGTCTCTCGACCGGCCTCGTGTACGCGCCGGGGCTGTACGCGCGGACCGCCGAGCTCATCGCGATCGCGCGAGCGCTCACGGGGACCGGCCGCCCGTACGTCACGCACATGCGCGGCGAGACGGACATGGTCGCGGACTCGGTACGCGAGGCGATCGCCATCGGCCGCGCGGCCGGCGTGTCGGTGCACATCTCGCATCACAAGGCCGCGGGCAGGGAGAACTGGGGCCGCACCGCCGAGACGCTCGCGATCATCGATGTCGCGCGGGCCGCGGGGTTCGACGTGACGGTCGACGTGTATCCGTACACCGCCGGCAGCACGCTGCTCCATTCGATTCTGCCGCCGTGGGCCCTCGCGGACGGGATCGGCCCGATGGTCGCGCGGCTGCGCGACCCCGCGGCGCGTGCGCGGATCACGCGCGATTTCGCGGACGGGATTCCCGGCTGGCAGAACCAGCAGCGCGCGGCCGGGTGGGAAGGCATCGTGATCGCCGGCTGCCCCGGGCGGCCCGAGCTCGAGGGCAAGCGCGCGGATCAGCTCGGGCCCGATCCCGCCGACGCGGTCTTCGATCTCGTCGCCGAGCAGGCCGGGCAGGTGACGATGGTCATCCACAACATGCGAGACGACGACGTCGACCGGGTGATCGCGCATCCCGCGTCGATGATCGGCAGCGACGCGATCCCGCTGCCCGGGAAGCCGCACCCGCGCCTCGCGGGCACGTTCGTCCGGATCCTCGGCCGCTACGTACGCGAGCGCGGACTCCTGGACCTGCCGACCGCGGTGCGGAAGATGACCGCCGTTCCGGCCCGGCGTTTCGGACTCGCCGATCGCGGCGTACTCTCCCCCGGCATGGCGGCAGATGTCGTCGTCTTCGATCCGGCGACGGTCGTCGACCGCGCGACGTACGACGAGCCGCTGCTCGCGCCCGTCGGGGTCAGCGCGGTCGTGGTCGGTGGACGGGTGGCGGTGCGCGCCGGCGAGATCACCGGCGTCCGTGCTGGACGCATGCTCGGATGACTGTGCGATGACCATCGGCCCGGAGCTGCTCACGTTCCTGCTGGCGATCCTCGCCGCGGTCGTCGTGGGTCTGCTCATCGTCGACATGCGCGGGGGCCGCGGCGCGAAGGTGCCGATCGCCCGCGATCACGACCACGACCACCATCGGATCATCTGGGTGCTCCTGGTCCTGCTGCTGCTTGGGATCTGCGGACCCGCGGGGCGCCAGGGATTGCAGGG
>JAXDLF010000169.1:0-12317 GCA_034666765.1 Chloroflexota bacterium | reverse complement strand
CCACCTGGATGATCCGTCGAAGCAGATAACGCCAGATTTGCACGCTCTATGAGAAGACAGGCCGTCGCCGGGCGCTGGCTCCGGCGACGGCCTGTCTCGTTCTCCTGTCTGTCAGTTCTTATGGACCGCGTAGTAGCCGAACCAGCTCATCGACTTGTTGAAGCCATCTTCCGAGTACGAGAAGCCGCTCCAACCTTTCCGGACCAGCGAGTAGGTCTTGGTCACCAGGAGCGGGAGATAGGGAACGTCCTGGGCGAGCTGGGCCTGCACCTTGTAGTACAGGTCCTTCCGGGTGTTCTTGTCCGCGGTCGCGACGGCCTGCTCGAGCCACTGGTCGACCTGCGTGTTCGAGTAGGCCATGAAGTTGCGTGGCTGCTTGGTCCCGAAGTGCTCGCCGTAGGCGGCCGGATCGGGGCCGTAGCGCACGAAGTACGTCGTGAGGTCGTAGTCACCGCTATTGGCCTTGGCCAGCCAGGTCGGTGCGTCGTATTGCGTCCAGGTCGCGTCGATCTGCACGGCCTTGAGCTGCTGCACGAGGATCTCGGCGATCGCCTTCTCCTTCGGCAGCGGGTAGTTGGTGATGCGTAGCTTGAAGCGCGTCCCATCGGCCTTGACCGGATAGCCGGCCTGGTCGAGGAGCGCCTTCGCCTTCGTGAGGTCGACCTTGGGGAACGTGACGCTCGTGTTCAGGTAGTCGGCCAGCGCCGGGATCCCGGCGTTGTAGTCCGGCGCGAAGAGCCCGAAGAAGGCCTGCTGGTTGATCGCGTCGCGATCGATGGCCATCGAGAGCGCCTGGCGGACCTTCAGGTCCGCGAGGATCGGGTTGCGCAGGTTGAACATGACGCAGTCGTCGTAGATCTGGTCGGTGGCGATGATCTGGGTGTCGCCGCCGGCCGTCTGCAGCTGCTTGATCTGCGCGAAGTTCGGCAGGAAGTCGCTCGTCACGTAGTTGTACTGGCCCGACTGGAAGCCGGCCATCGCGACCTGCGGGTCGCTCACGAACTGGAGCACCAGCTGGGTGAGCTTGGGCGCGCCCTGGTAGTAGTCGGGGTTGGCCTTGAGGGTGATCTGGCTCCCCCGGTCCCACGACACGAACTGAAACGGACCGGTGCCGACCGGGTTCGAGTTCGCCGGGTTGGTCGCCCAGTCGGTGTTCTCGTAGATGTGCTTGGGGAGGATCGCGCCGTACCAGTTGGAGGTCTGCGCGAGCAGCGGCACGAACGCGGTGTTCGCCTTGTCGAGCTTGATCACGACCGTGTTCGCGTCGGGCGCGGACAGCGTGGCGCCGGCGAGGTACTGCGCGAGCGGGTACTTCTTGTCGATGATGGTCTGGAACGTGTAGACGACGTCGGCCGAGCTGAACGGCTTGCCGTCGTGCCACTTGACGTTCTGGCGCAGCTTGAACGTGTAGGTCTTCCCGTCGGCGGACGTATCCCAGCTCTGCGCGAGGTCCGGATACGCCGCGGTGCCGCGGGTGACGCCCCAGTCCATGATCACGAGATGGCCGTAGATCTGGTTCATCGGGTAGTAGGAGCCGGGATCGGCCTGCCAGTTCGGATTGAGCGACTTGGGCTCTCCGAGGTGCGGGACGACCAGGCTCAGCGGAGTCGCGGCCGCGGATGAGCCCTGCGGCTGACCCGCCGGAGTCGCCGCGCATGCCGACAGCACGAGGACCGCGACGAAGAAGATCGAGATGCTCCGGATCATTCCTTGCCTCCCGCGCCCCACCCGTTCGACGCCACTCGCAAAAACCAATGGAGTCCACATTATGGAACGCTTGCCATGTTGCGGAACGAGAGTACCCAGCGGCATACTCGCCGTCAAGGCGTCAATCGCCGTCGATGGAGGAGCGTGGCGTGATCCAGACGAAGCAGATCGAGAGCGCGCATCTCGCCGCCAATCTCGCGGGCATGACCGGGCAGCGAGACCTCGTGGTGTACCTGCCACCGGGGTACGAGACGTCCGACAAGCGGTATCCGACGGCCTACCTGCTGCACGACTACCACACCCGCGCCGCGTTCTGGCCGTACGGACCGTCGCTCGAGTTCGCGGCGATCCACCCGCCGATCCAGGACGTGCTCGACGCGGCCATCGCCGGCGGCCAGCCCGAGATGATCGTCGTGATGCCCGACGGCTGGGGCAAGTACGGGTGCAGCATGTGGGTCGACTCTCCGGTCAATGGGAACTTCGAGCAATTCATCATTCGTGACCTCGTCGCGTACGTGGATGCCAACTTCCGGACCATCGCCAAGGCCGAGAGCCGCGGCGTCTTCGGCAACGGTGCCGGCGGCTTCGGGGCGTGGCACCTGGCGTCACGCAACCCCACCGTGTTTAGCGCAGCGGCCCTCCTCTCTGCCGAATCCAACTTCAACCTCGGGCTGAAGTCGCTGTTCTACCGGTACTTCGGCTCGATCTTCCCCAAGGAGCCGGCCGGACCGACCCGCACCTCGATGGACTCGTGGATGGTCTACGGCTACTCCGCCGCGTTCAGCCCGAACCCGAAGAACGCCCCGCACCCGGTCGACTTTCCCTACCACTTTCCGAGCGGCGAGGTCATTCCCGAGCTCTGGGATCGCTGGCTGAGCTTCGATCCGGTCGTGAGCTGGCGCTCGCGCCAGGACAACCTGCGCAAGCTCCGCGGGATCCTGCTGGATGTCGGGACGCGGGACGAGGGTGGCCTGCACTACGGCCACCGCATCCTCAGCAAGAACCTCACGAGCGCGGGCATCGCGCACGAGGCCCGCGAGTACGAGGGCACGCACACCAGCAAGATGTACGAGCGGATCCCGCTCGCCTACGGCTGGCTCGGCGGCGTGCTCGCACCGGCGGACACCAAGCCCGTTGCCGGAGCTCGCGCGACATGATCGTCGTCGAAGAGATCGACAGCGCCCATCTGGCGAAGAACCTGGTCGGCAATCCGAGCCGGCGGCCGCTCGCGGTCTACCTCCCCCCGAGCTACCGAGCGAACAGCGACCGGCGCTACCCGAGCGCCTACGTCCTGCATGGGTTCAGCAGCCGCGCGACGACGTGGATCCAGCCGACGTCGCTCTCCTTCGGGGCGTACCTGCGGCCACTCGGCGAGCTCTTCGACGAGGCAATCGCGGCGAAGCGCATGGCCGAGATGGTCGTCGTGATGCCCGACGGCAACAGCGCCTACGGCTGCCCCGCGTGGGTCGATTCACCCGTGGCCGGCGAGTTCGAGCAATACGTGACCCGCGAGGTCGTGTCGCACGTCGACCGGACCTACCGGACGATCCCGTCGCGCGACAGCCGGGGGATCACCGGGCACTCCGCCGGCGGCATGGGCTCGTGGCACATCGGATCGCGCAATCCCGACGTCTTCGGCGCGATGGCGCCGCTCGCGATGACCGGCAACTACCCCTGGATGATCCCGCCGATCGTGTACCGCTACTTCGACCGGATCTACCCCGGCCAGCCCAACGGGCCGATCCCCGGGAACATCGACTCCTGGTTTTGCTACGGCTGGGGGAACGCGTTCAGCCCGAATCCCGCGCGGCCGCCGTTCTTCTGCGACTTCCCGTTCGAGTATCCGAGCGGCGCGCTCGTCCCCGAGGTGTGGGAGCGCTGGCTCCAGTTCGATCCGGCCACGAACTGGAAGCCACGCGAGGAGAATCTCCGGAGGCTGCGCGGGATCATGTTCGACGTCGGGTCGCAGGACGAATTCGGGGCCTACGGCCAGCGCATCCTGAGCCGCGGCCTCACCAGCGCCGGGATCGGCCACGACGCGCGCGAGCACACCGGCGGGCACACCCACTTCCTCCGCGAGAGCGTGCTCGGCGCGGTCGCGTGGATGTCCGACATCCTGGAGCTCTCTCCCAGAGCGGCATCGCCCGCGGCATGATCGTCGTCGAGCGGATCGAAAGCGCGCACCTGGCGCGCAACCTTCTCGGCAATTCGAGCCGGCGGGACCTGGCCGTGTACCTCCCGCCCAGCTACGCCACCGACCGGTCGCGGCGGTACCCGGTCGTGTACCTGCTGCACGGTTTCAGCAGCCGGTCGACCTCATGGGGCCTGGGGCCCGCGCTCGCGTTCGGCGCGCTGATCCCGCCCATCGACCAACTTCTCGACGAGGCCATCGCCTCCAAGGCGGCCGCCGAGCTGATCGTCGTCATGCCCGACGGCTGGAGCGCGTTCGGGTGCGCCAACTGGCTGAACTCGCCGGTCGCCGGGAGCTTCGAGAGCTACGTCGCGGAGGAGGTCGTCGGCTACGTCGACGCGCACTTCCGCACCATCCCGCGGCGGGAGAGCCGGGGCATCACCGGCGCGTCGTCGGGCGGCATGGGCTCGTGGAACATCGGCACGAGCAATCCCGAGGTGTTCTCGGCCGTGGCGCCACTGTCGGCCGGCGGCCATTTCGACGTCACGGCCCGGTCCTGGTTCCGCAACTACTTCGATCGCCAGTACCCCCGGCCACTCGCGGGGCCGGTGTCCGGCGAGATCAACTCGTGGCTCTGCTACGGCCTCGCGAGTGGCCTGAGCCCGAACGTCGACAACCCACCCTTCTTCGTCGATCTGCCGTTCGAGTACCCGAGCGGTGACGTCATCCCCGCGGTCTGGGATCGCTGGCTCGCCGGCGATCTCTCGCTGAACTGGCGCACGAGGCAGGCCGACCTGCGACGCCTGCGGATCCTCCTCGATGTCGGATCCCAGGACGAGCTCGGGCTCCAGTACGGGCATCGGATCCTGAGTCGCGGCCTCGCCGGCGCGGGCATCGCCCACGAGGCCCGCGAGTACGAGGGTGGGCACACGACCTATCTTCGCGAACGGGCCGCGCTCGCGTGCGAGTGGTTCTCCGAGGTGCTGGAGCGATGATCGTCACCCACGCCGTCGAGAGCACCAACCTCGCGCGCAACCTGCTGGGAAATCCCCACCGGCGCGATCTCGCGATCTACCTCCCGCCCGGCTACGCGACGAGCTCGGAGCGGCGGTATCCGAGCGTGTACCTGCTGCACGGCTTCAGCAGCCGAAGCACGTCCTGGGGTCTCGGGCCGGCCCTCGCGTTCGGCGCGCTGATGCCGCCGCTCGAGCAGCTCCTCGACGAAGCCATCGCGGAGAAGCGGATGGCCGAGATGATCGTGGTCATGCCGGACGGCTGGAGCAGGTTCGGCTGCAGCATGTGGGTCGACTCGCCCGTCACCGGTGCGTTCGAGCAGTACGTCACGCGCGAGCTGGTGGCGTACGTCGACAGCCACTTCCGCACGATCGCCACGCCGGAGGCGCGCGCGATCACCGGCTACTCGGCCGGCGGCTTCGGGGCGTGGCACCTCGGCTCCCGCAACCCCGACGTGTTCGGGACGATGGCGGTCCTCTCCGGGGGCGGCAACTACCAGGCCCGCACCCAGGCGACCTTCTACCGGTACTTCGACAGCATCTATCCGCGCGAGCCGGACGGGCCGCGCCCCGGCAACATCGATTCGTGGTTCTCGTACGCGCAGCCGGCGGCGTTCGCGCCGAACCCGGACCGTCCGCCGTTCTACGGCGACTTCCCGTTCGAGTACCCGAGCGGCGATGTCGTGCCCGGCGTGTGGGACCGCTGGCTGGCCTTCGACCCGACGCTCAACTGGGAGAGCCGCCAGGACAACCTGCGCCGGCTCCGCGGCATCCTGCTCGACGTCGGATCGCAGGACGAGCTCGGCCTGCAGTACGCCCATCGCATCCTCAGCCGGCGGATCGGCGCGGCGGGGATCCGGCACGAGGCGCGCGAGCACGACGGCACCCACACGTCGCACCTGCGGGAGCGTGTAACGCTCGCCTGCGGCTGGCTGTCGGACCACCTGCGGTGATCGTCGTCGACCGCATCGACAGCGCGCATCTCGCCCGGAACCTCCTCGGCAATCCGAGCCAGCGGGACCTCGTCGTCTACCTGCCGCCGAGCTACGGGACCTCGGATCGGCGCTACGCGGTCGCCTACCTGCTGCACGGCTACAGCAGCCGCGCGATGAACTGGCCGTTGCCCCCGGCGCTCACGTTCGCGGCCGTGCGCACGCCGATCGACGTGCTCCTCGACGAGGCGATCGCCGCGGCGAAGGCCGAGGAGATGATCGTGGTGATGCCGGACGGCTGGAGCAAGCACGGCTGCGGGATGTGGGTCGACTCGCCGACCACGGGATCCTTCGAGCGCTACGTCGTCGAGGACGTGATCGGCCACGTCGACGCGACGTACCGCACGCTCCCCGATCGCGACAGCCGCGGCGTGTTCGGGGTGTCCGCCGGCGGCTTCGGGACGTGGCACCTCGGGTCGCGCAACCCGGACACCTTCGGCGCGATGGCGGTGATCTCCGGGAGCGCGGCGTTCGAGATCACGCGCAAGCCGTGGTTCTACCGGTACTACGACAAGATCCACCCGCGCGAGCTCGCCGGCCCCCTGGCCGGGGACATCGGCTCGTGGTTCTGCTACGGCCTCGCGGCCGCGTACACGCCGAATCCGGCGAAGCCGCCCTTCTACTCCGACTTTCCGGTGGAGTATCCGAGCGGCGACGACGTCCCGGCGCTCTGGGAGCGCTGGCGGAGCTTCGACCCGGTGGTGAACTGGCGGGAGCGCAGCGAGAACCTCAAGCGACAGCGCGGGATCCTGCTGGACGTCGGCTTCCGCGACGAGCTCGACTACGCGTACGGCAACCGGATCCTCAGCCGGCACCTCCGGGCCGCCGGCATCCGCCACGACTACGAGGAGCACGACGGCAACCACACCAATCGGATGTTCGAGCGGGTGCAGCGCGCCTACGGCTGGCTCGGAACCGTGCTCGAGCATCGGAAGGGGTGAGCCCGGTGCCACGTGAAGGCGCCCAGGCGGTCGATCGCGCGTGCGCGTTGCTCAATGCGTTCTCACCGCAGGAGCCGTCGCTCGGGCTGAAGGAGCTCGCGGAGCGGGCGAAGATCAACAAGAGCACCGCCCATCGGCTCCTGAACGCGCTCTCGACGGCGGGACTGGTGCAGCAGGACCCCCAGAGCCGCGAATACGCGCCCGGAACGCGGCTCCTCGCGCTCGCGAGCATCGTGCTCGAGCACCTCGACCTGCCGAAGCTCGCGGCGACGCCCATGGCGCGGCTGGTCGGCGCGGTCAAGGAGGCCGCCTACCTCGCGACGTACACGGACGGGGGCACGGTCTACGTGGCGGTGGTGGAGGGCCCGAGCACCGTGCGCCTGACCGCTCGCCCGGGAATGGTCCTCCCCTACCACAGCACCGCGACCGGCAAGGTGCTGCTCGCGGCGCTGACGCGCGAGGAGCTCAATCGACGGCTTCCGCGCACGCTTCGCCGCTTGACGCCGAAGACGCTCGGCAAGAGGCAGCTCGTCCTCGAGCTCCGGCGGGTCACGGAGCAGGGCTGCGCGATCAGCTACGAGGAGCAGGAGGAGGGCGTGTGCTCGGTGGCGGTCCCGGTGCGGGACCACTCCGGGGTCGTGGCCGCACTGGCGATCTCGGGACCCTCGTACCGGCTCTCGCGCGAGAAGCTGGCCGCGACCGTGCCGCGCCTTCGGGCCGCGGCGGGTGAGATCGGGGTGGCGCTCGGGGCCACCGCGCCGAAGACGAGACGCACCGCATGATCCGGAACGCCGGCCACCGGGACCGCCCCGCCGTGCGGTAGCATCGAGTCGCCGCGGCTCGCAAATGAGATGCGATCCATATTGTGGAACGACGAAAAACACCCTGGGAGGCAGCCGTGCCAGCGTCCTTCGACACGCTCATCCGCGGCGGTCGGGTCATCGACGGCACCGGCAATCCGTGGCAGCGCGCGGACATCGGGATCGCCGGCGGAAAAGTGAGCGCCGTCGGCGCGCTGACCGGAGCGACCGCGCGTCGCACGATCGACGCGGCGAACCGCTGGATCGTGCCCGGATTCGTCGACGTCCACACGCACTCCGACTTCTCGCTGATCCTGAACCCGACGGCGGAGTCCCATCTCGGCCAGGGCATCACCACCGACGTCATCGGCAACTGCGGCTTCTCCGCGTTTCCCCGCACGCCGAACAACCGACGGCTGATGCTCGACCCGGAGGGGGTCGACGGATCCTGGAGCTCCACCCCGGAGTACTTCGCCGCCCTTCGGGCCGCCCGGCCGGGCTGCAACGTCGTCGCGCTCGTCGGCCACAGCACCATCCGTCAGGCCGTGCTCGGCAAGGCCGAGCGCCCGGCGACCGCGGCCGAGCTCCAGCAGATGCGTGAGCTCGTCCGCGAGGCGATGTCCAGCGGCGCGGTCGGTCTCTCGACCGGCCTGGACTACGTACCGGGAAAGTTCGCCGAGCTCACCGAATTCGTCGAGCTGAGCAAGGTCGTGGCCGAGTTCGGCGGCCTCTACGTGAGCCATGTCCGCGGCCTCACCGACACGATCCTCCCGGCGGTGGACGAGGCGATCGCGATCGGCGAGCGGAGCGGTGTGCCGGTGCAGATCTCGCACATGACCGTCTTCGGGCGGGCCAATTGGGGCCTCTCCGAGGACGTCATCCAGCGGATCGACGCGGCGCGCGCTCGCGGCGTGGACGTGACGGCGGACGTGTTCGCCTATCCGACGGCCGGCTCGTCGTGGGGACCGCGCGCGGTCTTCCCCGAGGACGTCTCGCTGTATCTACGACCGTCCGATGAGGCCCTGCGCTCGATGCGCACCCAGCTGCAGGACCCGAAGCGCCGGGCGGAGATCCGCCGGTCGGTCGACGAGCGGCGGACCATGGCGAAGAAGGGCTTCTACCAGGAGATGCGCATCTTCGGATCCTGGAGCGAGATCTTCGTCGAGGGCGTCGGCGCCGGCAGCGCGAACGCCGCCCTCGTCGGCCGATCCGTCGCATCCATCGCCGCCGACCGGAAGGTCGACCCGGCCGAGCTGTACTTCGACCTCATCGTGGAGGAAGGCGAGGCCTTCTCGTCGGTCCACATCCAGATCAGCGAGAACGACCACAAGGCCTTCATCGAGCAGCCGTGGATGATGTTCAGCACCGACACCGTGACGACGTCGCCGGAGCGGGCCGGGGACCCGTTCAACGTGTTCCAGGCCCACCCCGGCAACTACGCGACCTATCCGCGGGTCCTCAAGCGACTGGCCCTCGAGCGCGGCTGGCTTCGCCTGGAGGACGCGGTGCGCAAGTGCACGTCGTTCCCGGCGCAGCGCTTCGGCCTGCGCGATCGCGGGTTCGTCGGCGTCGGCGCGGCCGCCGATCTGGTCGTCCTCGACCTGGACGGACTGACCGAGGGCGCGTCGTGGCTCCACCCGCACCGCTATCCGACCGGGATCGATCACGTGCTCGTGAACGGCGTCTCCGCGCTGTCGCGCGGTCGCCTCACCGGCGAGCGCGCCGGGCAGGCCCTCGCGTCCCCAGCCGCCTGATACGCGAAGAGGAGGGATCGACATGACCACGACGGTGCTGTGCGGAACACTCATCGATGGAACCGGGGCCGATCCGCGACAAGGCGTCGCGCTCGAGATCACCGACGGCCTGGTGACCCGGATCGGAACGCGCGCGGACGCCCGTACGGCGGGGGCGACGGTGATCGACCTCGGCGACGCGACGGTGCTCCCGGGCCTCATCGACTGCCACGAGCACTTCGGCATCGACATCGGCGACGAGAAGGCCCAATGCCTCGAGCCCCTGGAGTACATCGTCATCCGCTCGGTCAACAACGCCCGCACCATCCTGGCCGGCGGCATCACCACCATGCGCGACGTCGGCGAGAAGGGCCAGGTCGGTCAGATGATGAAGCGCTCGATCGCCGAGGGCCTCATTCCCGGCCCGCGCGTGCTCACCGCCGGCCAGCCGATCATGCGCACCGGCGGGCACGGCTGGTACCTCGGCCGCGAGGTCGACGGCGCCGACGCGCTGCGCCGCGCGGTGCGCGACGAGATCAAGGCCGGTGCCGACCTCATCAAGCTCATCGTGTCCGGTGGGGTCGCCACCGCGGGCTCGAACGTCCTCGCTCCCGAGTACAGCGAGGAGGAGGTCGCCGCGGTCGTCGACGAGGCCCACCGCCGCGGGCGCAAGGTCGCGGCCCACGGGCACGGCGGCGAGGGCGTCCGGATGGCCGTCCGCGCCGGGGCCGACTCCATCGAGCACGGCGCGTTCCTCACGCTGGACGACGTCCAGCTGATGATCGAGCACGGCACGTACCTGGTGATCACCGCCGGCATCTTCTACGAGATCATGGCCGACCCGCAGGCGCCCTCGTTCATGAAGGACAAGCTCGGCCGGGCGATGGACGACTTCCACACGATGCTCGGCCGGACAAAGGGCACCGGCCTGAAGGTCGCGGTCGGCACAGACGAGAATCACGGGCGGCTGTGGCGCGAGATGAAGACGCTCGTCGACGTCGGCTACGAGCCGATGGACGCGCTGCTCGCGGGTACGAAGCACGCGGCCGACCTCCTCGGCCTCACCGACTGCGGCACGCTCGAGACGGGCAAGCGGGCCGACCTCATCGCCGTCGCGCAGGACCCGCTCGGCGACTTCGAGCGCCTGTCCACGCTCGAGCTCGTCATGAAGGGCGGCACCGTGCAGCTGTCGCGCGGCGCGTGGCAGACCGCGGCGTGAGCGAGGTCGGGCGTTGATCGCGATCGACACGCACTGCCACATCGGCAAGTCGCAGAACACGTCGACCGGCCGGATCACCGGCGATGAGCTCATCGCGGGGATGGACCGCTACGGGATCACCGCGGCCATCGTCCTGCCCCTGCCGAGCGTCGAGGACTACGCGCGCGAGCACGATGACATCGCCCGGCTCCACGACCGCTACCCGACCCGCATCTTCGGCTGCGTCTGCATCCCGCCCCGCGTCGGAGAAGCCGCGGTCCGGCGCGAGACCAGGCGCTGCGTCGACGAGCTCGGCTTCGTGGGCATCAAGTTCCATCCGATGCATCACGGCGGGTCGCCGATGTCCCCCCAGGGGGACCTGATCTTCACGGTGGCCCAGGAGTTCCAGCTGCCGGTGATGTCGCATACCGGACCCGGCGCGCCATGGTCGCTGCCGTCGATGCTCATCCCCGCCGCCCGCAAGTACCCGAACGTGACGTTCATCGCGGCCCATTCCGGGATGGAGATCTACGCCGAGGACGCGTACGTCGCCGCGAGCGAGTGCCCGAACATCCTGCTCGACAGCGCCTGGACGAGTCCCGGGCGGACCGAGTGGCTGATCCGGATGCTCGGCGCGAGCCGGATGATGATGTCGACGGATCTCCCGACGAACAACAGCACCGAGATGGCGAAGTGGAAGGACCTGCCGATCTCCGACGCGGATCGCGCCGAGAGCCTGCACCACCTGCCGGTGCGGGTGTTCAAGCTCGACCAGCGCGGGTTCGTGCCTCCGGCCGCGGCTCGGTAGACCCCCGCCGGAGGGCCGGTCGAGCTTTTACCATCGAGCGCGACGTGGCTGTTGAGCTGACCCGAGCCCAGCGCGTGGTCATCACGATCGGCGTCCTCATGGGCATGCTCCTGGCGAGTCTCGATCAGACGATCGTCGGCACGGCACTACCGCGGATCGCCGCCGAGCTCGACGGGCTGGCGATGTACGCGTGGGTCGGCACGGCGTACCTGGTCGCGTCGGCGACGATGGTGCCCATCTCCGGCCGCCTGGGTGACCTGTTCGGCCGCAAGCGTTTCATCATCATCGGCATGGGCGGCTTCCTCGCGGCATCGGCCCTCTGCGGGATGAGCCAAACGATGGCCCAGCTGATCGTCTTCCGCGGCATCCAGGGCCTGTTCGGCGGCGTGCTGATGTCGTCCGTCTTCGCGGTCATCGCGGATCTGTACGCGCCGAAGGTGCGGGCGCGGATGCAGGGAATCTTCAGCGGGACCTTCGCGCTCGCGGCGGTCATCGGCCCGACCGCCGGCGGCATCCTCACCGATTCGCTGGGCTGGCGCTGGGTCTTCTACATCAACCTGCCGCTCGGCCTCGCCGCCCTCGCCGTGATCATCCGAGGGATGCCCGCGGTACGCACGACCGCCTCCCGGCGCGATATCGACGTGTTCGGCGCGGTCAGCCTGGCGGCGACCGTCGTCCCCCTCCTGACCGCACTGTCGCTCAGTCGGGACCACGAATGGAGCTCGCCGCTCGTCCTTGGGCTGCTCGCGTTCTCCGTCGTCGCCCTCGGCATCTTCGTGCGGATCGAGCGGCGTCAGCGTCATCCGATCGTTCCGTTCGATCTGTTCCGGGTCCCCGCGTTCACGACCGCGATCGTCGTGGGCTTCTTCAGCGCCGTCGGGATGTTCGGCGTCTCGCTGTTCGTCCCACTCGTCTATCAGGGCGTGCTCGGGCTCAGCGCCTCGGCGTCGGGGAAGCTCGTCACACCGATGATGCTGGGCATGCTGGTCGGCAG
>JAXDLF010000168.1:0-16702 GCA_034666765.1 Chloroflexota bacterium | reverse complement strand
TCGATCCAGTACGCGCCGGCGAGACCGAGACGCGCGATCAGGATCCCCGCGAGCGCCGCGCCGAACACCGCGGCGAATTGGTAGAGCGTCTGGTTCAGCGCGATCGCGGCCCGGATCTGCCGCCGCTCGACGACCGTCGGCACGAGCGACGCACGTGTGGGACCGTCGAGCGCGGAGAAGCACGCCCCGACCGCGGTGAGGACGTAGAGGAGCGGCACCGAGGCGAAGCCGGTCGTCGTCGCGAGCGCGAGAGCGAACGAGACGGCACCCAGGCCGGCCTGGGTGGCGAGCAGCAGGCGCCGCCGATCGACCGCGTCGGCGATCACGCCGCCGAACAGCGACAGGACCAGCAGCGGCACGGCCTGGAACACGCCGATGAGCCCGACGGCCAGCGACGAGCCGGTCAACAGGTAGATCTGGTACGGCAGCGCGACCAGGCGCACCTGCGTGCCGGTCACCGAGACGAGCTGGCCGATCCAGAGGAGCCGGAACGACCGCGAGTCCCGCAGCGGCGTCGTATCCGGGAGCAGGAGCGCGCGCCAGCCCGTCATCGGCGGAGCTCGAAGACGACCTCGCCGTCGACGACCTGTCCGGTGCGAACGAAGCCGAGCTTGTCGTTGACCCGGAGCGACGGCCCGTTGTCCGGAGCGACCCCGGAGATGAAGTGGCGGACGCCGTGCGTCTCGGTCGCCCAGTCCATCATCGCCTGAGCCACCTCGGTCGCGAACCCGTGGCCGCGGTACGGCGCGAACACCGTGTATCCGGTCTCGGCCGCGTCCGGCGTCCCGAGATCGTTGATCCCCGGCGGACCGTGGAAGTTCGCGTACCCGACCATCGCGCGCGCGGGATCGCGCAACACGATCGCGCGCAGCGACCACGGCAGCCAGGTCGGCCACTCCCTGACCTGATCGCGCCGGAGCCGGACCAGGTAGAGTGCGTCACCGGGGAACTCGTCCGGGACGGCAAAATCCACGAGGCGCCCGGCGGCCACGCGGTCACCGGCGAGAAACGCGTCCAGCAGCTCGCCCGTCAGTGACACGAGATCGAGGCGCCGCGAGCGGATGGTGTCGATGCCGGAACGTTAGGCGCGCTCGGACTGTCGCGCCGCGAGGCGCTCGATGACCTCCTCGTCCCGCGTGGTGGCGAAGTCGTCGTAGTGCAGCCCGACCGCCCGGAAGACCGACCGCGCCTCGAGACAGACCACCTGGTCGGCCTCCCGGCCGAGCGCGGCGACCGTCTGGGCGGCGCCGACCGGAACCGCGAGGACGATGCGGGCCGGACCGTGTCCGCGGATCGAGCGCACCGCGGCCGTGGCGGTCGCCCCGGTCGCAAGACCGTCGTCGACGATCACGGCCGTGCGACCGAGCAGCGGAATCTGCGCGCGGCCGGAGCGATAGCGCGCCGCGAGCGGCGCGAGCTGAGCGGTCTGCTCGGCGATGGCCGCGTCGACGTCGCCGCGTCGCAGTCCGATGCCGTCCAGAACGTCACGCTGCAGCACGACGGTGCCCGGCGCGACGGCACCGAACGCGAGCTCGGGCTGCCACGGCACGCCGAGCTTCCGCGCGACGACGATGTCGAGCGGCGCATCGAGGGCCGCGGCCACCTCCGCGGCGACGATCACGCCGCCGCGCGGCAGGCCCAGGACCACCGGATCGTCGAGGCCGAGCTCGCGCAGGCGTTCGCCGAGCAAGCGGCCGGCGGCGATCCGATCGGCAAATGTCATCGCAACACTGTGCGCTCGTCATCAAGACGCGGCACCGCCTCGTCCATGGCACCTCACCTGCTGCGGAACGGGGGCACGCACCCCAATTTCTGCGACAACCAACCAAGGAGGCATCCATGCCAAGCATCAGCAAGACGATCGAGGTCGCGGTGCCCGTGCGAACGGCCTACGACCAGTGGACGCAATTCGAGGAGTTCCCGCGCTTCATGGACGGTGTCGACGACGTGAAGCAGCTCGACGACAAGCGCCTGCACTGGAAGGCGACCGTCGGCGGAAAGCTCAAGGAGTGGGACGCCGAGATCGTGGAGCAGCGGCCCGACGAGATCATCTCGTGGCGCAGCACCAGCGGCGCGAAGAACGAGGGGACGGTCACCTTCCAGCCGTCCGCCAAGGGCGCGAAGGTGACCCTGCGGCTCGAGTACGAGCCGGAGGGCGTCGCCGAGAAGGCGGGCGACGTGCTCGGCGTGCTCGACCGGCAGGTCCAGAGCTCGCTGGAGCGGTTCAAGAAGTTCATCGAGTCCCGGCGCACCGAGACCGGTGCGTGGCGCGGCACGATCGAAGGCAGTCGCGTCGAAGAGCCGACCCGCTAGGGAGCCGGACCGTCGGGTGGATCGATCGGATCCATCCGGCGGTCCACGTACATCCAGATCGCCCGGGAGTACCGAAGGCAGAGCGGCGCCAGCGGCAGGAACGCCACCCCCGAGACCACCAGGACCCACTCGAGGGGCCAGTGGGTGATCGCGAGCACGGCGAAGAACAGGATCGCGACCAGCCCCACCGCGAGCCCGTAGCTGATCGCCATGGCGCCGACGAAGTACCCGTGCTCGCGCTCGTAGACCAGGCCGCACTCGGGACAGCGCTCGGGCATGTCGAGGAGCCCCGTGAACAGTGGTCCGCGGCGACACCGCGGACAGCGGAGGGTGAGGATGCCGCGGAGCATCAGGCCTTCCGGGAAGCTCCAAAGAGACCGAGGAACGTCGCCTCGGCGACCGCGACGTTCTCGAATTCAGCCAGATGCAGGCTCTCGTTCTCGGAGTGGGCGTTCGACTCGGGGTCCTCGACACCGGTGACGAGGAGCGCCGCGCCGGGGAAGCTGCGCGCGAAGTCGAACAGGAACGGGATGCTGCCGCCCTGGCCGATGTCGATGGCCTCACGGCCCCACGCCGCGCCGAGGGCCTCCTTCAGGGCCGCGTAGGCCGGACCGCTCGAGGTGCCGGTGAACGCCTCCCCGGTCGGCCCGCGGGTGATCTTCAGCTCGGCACCCCACGGGGCGTGCGTCTCGAGATGCTTCACCAGCGCGTCCTGCGCCGCCTTCGCGTCCTGACCGGGCGGCACCCGCATCGAGAGGCGCGCGGTCGCGACGGGCCAGAGGGTGTTGGACGCCTCCCGCACCGGCGTCGCGTCCAGGCCGATGATCGAGATCGACGGCTTGCGCCAGAGCCGTGACGTGATCGAGCCGTCGCCGATGAGCTTCACCGACGGCCGCGTTCCGACCCAGCGGCGCAGCTCATCCTCGCGAAGGTCCAGCGGATCGGCGTCGTCGGCCTTGAGCCCCTTGACCGCGACGCGCCCCTGGTCATCGTGCAGCGACGCGAGCATCCGGGTCATCGCCATCAGCGCGTCGGGGACCGCGCCGCCGAAGGCCCCGCTGTGCACCGCGTGATCGCTGACCCGCAGCTCGACCGTCACGAGGGCGTTGCCGCGCAGGGTCGTGGTGATCGCCGGCTGCCCGATCCGCCAGTTCGCCGAGTCCGCGATGATCACCGCGTCGCAGCGCAGCGTGTCCTTCTCCGCCTCGAGGAAGTCCACGAGGTGCGCCGACCCGGACTCCTCTTCCCCTTCGATGAACAGGGCGACGCCGCACGGCGGCCTCCCGCCGTACGCGCGCAGGGCGGCGAGGTGCGTCGCGATCCCGGCCTTGTCGTCCGCGACGCCACGCCCGTAGAGGCGCCCGTCGCGCTCCGTCGGGGTGAATGGATCGCTCGTCCAGCGATCGCGCGGCCCGGGGGGCTGCACGTCGTGGTGCGCGTAGAGCAGCACGGTGGGCGAGCCGGTCGGCCCCTCGACGCGGCCGACCACCGCCGGGTGCGCGCCCTCCCTGGTGACCACGCGCGCGTCGATCCCCACGGCGTTGAACAGCTCCGCGGTCACCTTCGCGCTCTCGCGCACCGGTGCCGGGTCATAGCCCGGCGCGCTCATCGACGGCACGCGCGCGAGCCGCTCGAGCCCGGCGCGCACCTCGGGCATGCCCGCGCGCACCTTCGCGCGCAGGTCGTCGGCCAGCTGCGTGGCGTTCACGGCTCGCGCAGTTTAGGTCGATAGTCACGGGCGCCGACCGGCGAGACGAGGAGGCCGGGATGCCGCCACAGCGATGGTCTCGCGCCGATCCGCGCCGCGATGTCATCGAGGTACGGCAGCAGCTCGACGCGCATCTGATCGTCGCCGATCGCGCGGGCCGCACCGATCCGCCCCTCGATCTCGCGCCGCATCTCGCCGCCGTCCGGAAGCGTCACCCGGCCGGAGAAGACGGCCGCGACCCACCGGGCTTGGAGCTCCGCGACCGGGAACACCGGACCGGACACGCGGGTCAGCCCGACGAACGCGAGGCCCGGGATCCCCGGAGGGAACACCAGCCGGTACAGCGCGAGCGCTCCGGCCACGACCTCGGGGACGCCGCTCGGCAGGAACGCGAACTCCGCGCGATAGCCCGTCGCGAGCACGACGGCGTCGGCATCGGTGCGGCCGCCCCCGGCGAAGATCGCGCCGTCCGGGTCGAAGCCCACGAGCGCCGGGCGCAGGGCGATCTCGCCGCGGGAGACCGCGTCGAGCACCTCGGTCCCCGGTGTCGTGGTCAGGCTCACGCGATCGAGGCGGAGGCCCCGGCGGCGATACGCCTCCGCGATGACCATCCGGGCGCGGCGGCGCCGGAGGGCGAGCGGCAGCATCCGCGCGAGGCGCGTCGCGCGATGGTCGTAGGGCCGGCCCCGGTGATAGCGCGGCACGAACGTCGGCGGCTCCCGGACGGCGAGGGCCACCGATCGCGCCGCGCCGGTGAGCTCGACCGCGATGTCCGCGCCGCTCGATCCCGCTCCCGCGACGACGACGCGCTTCCCGGCGAAGGCCAGGGGGTCGCGGTAGTCGCGCGAATGCACGACGGTGCCGCGGAAGCGATCGCGGCCTTCGAGCGCGGGCTCGAGCGGTCGCGTGAACAGGCCGGTCGCGACCACCACCGCGTCGAACGGCTCGCCGTCCACCGTCCACCCGCCCGCCGCCGGACGAACGGCCGCGACGTCGCGCCCGAACCGGATGCGCGAGCGGACGCCGGTCACGTCGGCGTAGCGCTCGAGGTACGCGAGCACGTCGTCGCGGAACGGGTGGTCGGGCAGCGCGTCGTCGAACGGCAGATCGGAGAACGCGGTCTTCTGCTTGGAGGTGTTCGTCCGGAGGGACGGATAGGCGAGGCCGGTGTCCGGGCGCCAGAGGCCGCCGACCGCCCCGGTGCGCTCGAGGACCACGGGGTCGAGCCCGGCATCCGCCAGCCACCGTGCGCTCGCGAGACCCGCCGCCCCCGCACCGATGACGGCCACGCGCTTCGCCACGCACCGAGTATCGGCCGCACACTGGAGGGGTGACCGCGCTCGATCGCGAGGCCGCGCTCCGGCTCCTGGAGCGAGGCGACCTGACCCTGCAGGGCCGCATCGTCGCGGCGTCGAACGCCACGTTCCTCGGCACCGTGCGCGACGGCGACGTCGCGGCGACCTGCGTGTACAAGCCGGTGCGCGGCGAGCGGCCCCTGGAGGATTTTCCGGACGGGACCCTGTGGAAGCGGGAGCGCGCCGCGTACCTGGTGTCCGATGCCACCGGCTGGGACATCGTGCCGCCGACGGTCACGCGCGACGCCGGTCCGTTCGGCGAGGGCATGGCCCAGCTGTGGATCGACGCCGACGAGAGCGTCGACGTGTGGAAGCTCGTCAACGAGCCCGACGACCGGCTGCGCCGGATCGCCCTCTTCGACGCCGCCGTGAACAACGCCGATCGAAAGGGCGGGCATCTGCTCCCGGCGATCGGCGGCAATGTGTACGGCGTCGATCACGGGATCTGCTTCGCCGCGGAGCCCAAGCTGCGGACCATCCTCTGGGACTGGCGCGGCGACCCGATCGCGCCGGCCGAGCTCGACGTTCTCCGCGCCCTCCGGGTGAAGCTCGACGGACCGCTGTGCGAGGCGCTCCAAAGGTTGCTCGCGCCGGCGGAGATCCGCGCGCTCCTCGCGCGCGTCGATCGGCTGCTCCGGACGAAGGTCTTCCCCGAGCCCGACCCGTACCGCATGGCCGTGCCCTGGCCGCCGTTCTGACAAACCCTGCGGCTAGGCCGCGATCACCTCGCGCAGCAGCTCGCGGACCTTCGCGACCAGCTCGTCGATGTCGAAGGGCTTCGCCAAGACCTCGCGCGGCGCGTTCCCGCGCAGGGTGTCCCGGGCGAGCTCCGGGTTGGCGGTGACGAACAGGACGGCGATCCCGGCGAGGGCGGGGTGATTGCGGACGACGTCATAGACGTCGATGCCGCTGGCGCCGGGCAGCTGCACGTCGAGGATGAGGAGCCGCGCGCCGGAGCTGATGACCGCGTCGATCACAAGGGCGCCGTTCGACACGATGACCGGCTCGGCGACCCCGTCGGACCGGAGCGTCTCGGACAGGACCAGAGCGATGTCTTCGTCGTCCTCCGCGATGACGACGGCCGGCCGTGCGCCCCCGGCGCTCATTGGCGCATCCTCTTGCGGTGAGCGAGCCGCGCTTCGGCATCGACTTCGGCACGTCCAACAGCGCCGTGGCGGTGTCCGACGGGACGGACGTGCGCCTCCTGCCGATCGACCCGATCGGAGGGGACACGCTGCCGAGCGTGCTGTACGTCCGCCGCGATGGCTCCGCGCAGATCGGTCATCTCGCGATCCAGTCGTTCCTCGCGGACAACCTCGCCCGCGGGCCGGTCAAGCGCGAGTTCAAGCTCCTCGGCGTCACGATGGTCTCGAGCAACCCGCGGCAGAAGACCGTGGAGGCGAGCATCCTCGCGGACGTCTCCTCGCCCGGACGCTTCTTCCAATCGCTGAAGACGTTCCTCGGCGATCCGCTGCTCTCGCACACGAACGTCTTCGGCGACGAGCGCGGCCTCGAGGATCTGATCGCGATGATCCTCTCCGGGGTCCTCGAGCGGGTCGAGGAGCTCACCGGCATCCGGCCGACCGCGGCCACCGTCGGCCGGCCGGTCGAGTTCGTCGGGGGGAGCGAGGTCGAGGAGCGGGCACGGACCCGCCTTGAGCAAGCGGCGCGCCTGGCCGGACTCCGGGAGGTCCGGTTCGTGGAGGAGCCCGTGGCCGCGGCGCTGGCGGCCGACGTGCCGGCCGGCCTGGCCCTGATCTTCGACTTCGGCGGCGGCACCCTCGATCTCTGTGTAACGCGCCGTCACAGCGGCGAGATCGAGGTGCTCGGCACCGCGGGCGTCGACGTCGCCGGCGACCGCTTCACCCAGCTCCTCATCGACCAGCTCGTCGCGCCGCACCTGGGCGCGGAGAGGCAATGGGGCCCCAAGGGGCTCATCCTCCCGCGGTTCATCGCGAACGCGATCGGGGATTGGCGAGCGCTCTCGGCGCTCAACGAGAAGCCGATCCTCGACGCCCTGGACGACCTTCAGGCGCTCGGCGCCCCGAAGCGCGAGCTTGCCGCCCTGCGCAGCGCGATCGAGCTGCAGCTGGGCTTCGAGATCTTCGCGGCCGTGGACGCGACGAAGATCGAGCTGTCGTCGGCCCAGCTCGCGTTGTTCAGCTTCCACCGCGGAAAGGTCGACATCGACCAGCAGGCGTCGCGGCGGGCCTTCGAGGTCGCGATCGCGCCGCTGTTCACGCGCATCGACGCGGCGATAACCACCGTGCTGGAAAGAAGCGGCATCAGCGCCGACGACGTGATCGAGATCGTCTGCACCGGCGGGTCGAGCGCCATCCCAGCGGCGCGCGCACTGCTCAGGAAGCGATTCCCGAATGCCGAGCTCCGCGACGCCGCCGCGCACACGGCGGTTGCCGCCGGGCTCGCCCGCGCCTGACGCGCGCGGCCAGGTGCGGCCCGATCACCGCGCGTCTCGCGGCGCGTACGCCGCGCACAGCATCCCGTAATAGGTCGGCGCTTCGTAGCTCAGCAATGCACCGGTCCAGTCGGACCCGAGCGCGCCGTGCAGCATGAGCATCTGCCAGTAGCTATCCGCTTTCGCGTCAACCGGAAGCGCCGGGTCCATCCGCATCAAGCCGGCGAGATCGTCGTTCTCGACGAGCGCGACGACCTGCTCGTCGAACTCTTTGGACTTCGGCGTGAACCCGTACGGGCCGTTCGCGTCGTGCCCGTGGCCCTGATCGCAGCTCGCGATCAGGGCCACGCGCCTTCCCGCGGCCGCTGCCGCGCTCGCGATCGCCCGTCCGGCATGCACGTGGCGCTCATACGGAAGGTCGCGCGCCGGCGCGACGACGACGGCCTGCACCGGTGGGTCCGATCGACCGCCCATGAACCACAGCGGGACGAGCACGGCCCAATCCATCGGGAAGCTCGCGCCGGACGCGTCGTTCGCGCCGTAGCTCACCCCCGCGACGGGGATACCCTCGGCGGCAATGGCATCGCGAATGGCGAGCGCGAGCGTACGGTCGACCGCGATCCGCAGCGCGACATCGGGGTACCCCTCGAGCGCACCGGAGACGAACCCCGCGGTCACGACGGCCATCGCGCCTTCGACGTGCACGTTGTGCGGCGTCAACACGATCGCGACCTCGGGCATCGCCTGATCGAAGCGGCGGCCGAGCTCCTCCATGCCGCGGCGCGTGACCGCGGCGAGCGTGCGTTCATCAGGCGCACAGGCTTCGCTGATCGCGATGCTGCCGTGCGGCGCGATGCAGCCGAACACAAGTCCCATCGACGGAGCCTAGCGAGCGCGGATACTGGTCTGATGCGCCGGACGGCCCTCGCCATCGCCGCCGCCCTGTTGGTGTCGGCATGCGCCTCGCCCGCGGCCACGAGCACGGCCACGCCGGTGGCCGAGAGCGCGAGCCCGCCGGCGAGCGCCGCACCGGCTGCCACGCCGGCCACCGCACCCCTCCCGGCCGCCACCGCGCCTCCGGCACCGGCATTCGTACCCCGGCTCACCGATCAGGTCGTGCAGGCGAACCTGGTCATCCCCTGGGACATCGCGTTCATCGCGGACGGCCGGATGCTCGTGACCGAACGCGGCGGGACGGTGCAGGTCTTCGCGAGCGGCGCGCCGGGTGCGGCCAGGCAGGCGACCCTCACCGTGGCGAACGTCGTGCAGAACGGCGAGAGCGGGCTCATGGGCATCGCGGTGGACCCGGCATTCGCGACGAATCGCTTCGTCTACGTCTGCGCGACCCGGAACGACCAGCAGGCCGGTGGGGTCGTGAATCAGGTGCTTCGCTACCAGCTCACCGGGACCGCGTGGGCGCTCGACGGCTACGTCATCCGCACGGGCATGCGCTCGGGCGGCAACCACGACGGCTGCCGCATCCGCTTCGACGGCACGAACCATCTCTGGGTCACGATGGGCGAGACCGGAACGGCGTCGCTGGCCCAGGATCCGAACTCGCTGAACGGCAAGATCCTTCGCGTGAACCCGGACGGCAGCATCCCGTCGGACAACCCGATCATCGCCGGGGCGGCCGGCCGCACCGCGGTGTTCGCATGGGGCAACCGCAACCCGCAGGGCATCGCGTTCAACGGGAGTGGCGTGTACGAGATCGAGCACGGCGAGAACGATGACGACGAGATCAACTTCATCCAGGCCGGTGCCAACTATGGCTGGCCCGTCGTGCATCAGAGCGGTGGCGCGGCGCGCGGGATGAAGGATCCGATCTGGTCGTCAGGCAGCGTGACGTTCGCGACGTCCGGCGGGACGTTCGTGACCGGCGCGGCGTGGGGCACGTGGAGCGGTTCGCTGTTCGTCGCCGCCCTGAAGGACGTGTCGCTGCGGCGGTTCACGGTGACCACGACCGCGGCGACCCAGCAGGACCTCCTGTTCAAGAGCACGTACGGGCGCCTGCGGGCGGCGGTGCAGGGGCCGGACGGCGCGCTCTACCTCACGACGAGCAACCGCGACGGTCGCGGCTCTCCGGTGGGCGGCGACGACCGCGTGGTCCGGATCACGCCCTCGCGGCCCTAGCGAATCCGGCGCGCCTCCAGCTTCCCCTCCGCGCGGCGCACCTCGAATGCGGGCTGGTCGTAGGTCGCGGGCCCCACGACGACGCTGCCGTCGGCGATCTTGAAGCGCGAGCCGTGGCAGGGGCACTGGATGGTGTCGCCGACGACCGTCCCCTCCGAGAGCGAGCAGCCCGCGTGCGCGCAGACATCGTGGAGCGCCGAGATCCGATCGCCCTCCCGCACGAGCACGAGGGTCTGGGCGCCAGCCTTGGCCTTGGTGGGCTGACGCTCGGGCACCTCGGCGACATCGAGCGCGGCCCACTTCGCCCCACCGGACCGCCAGGCGTGGCGATCGACCATGTTGCCGAGCGTGAACACGAGGTCGCCGCCGATGTACGCGCCGAGCACGATGAAGACGTAGCCGAGCGCCGCGGTGAGGGTCGCGTGATACGGCGTGCCCGGCGTGTAGCCGTAGCGCACCGCGAGCGAGAAGACGTAGAAGGCCATCGCGACGAGCATGAGCGAGGCATGGACGCCCCCGTACTGGCGGGCCTTGCCATCGGTCTCATCGAGATCGACGAAGCCGGCGATCGCGGCGAGGATGAGACCGCCGAAGCCGAGGAGCGTCGCCCAGTTGGCGCCGTCGTAGATCCCGAGAACGTCGAGGATGAGCGCGACGGTGAGGCCGCCGATCGGCACGTCGGTGAGGAGCGGGTGCAGCGGGTGGCCGAGCCAGGTGCCGTGGAGGAAGCTCCGGAGCCACTTCGGCCGGACGACGAACCGGTCGACCGTCGAGTAGAAGTCCGCGATGCCGACGCCCCAGTCCCACTTGTCGAGCAGGTTCCGGTTGACGAACCGCCTGATCATTCCAGCCTCCCGTTCCGCCGCCGACGCGCATGATGCGTCATCCTGCGTACGTGCAGGTGGCCGGCCGGGACGTGACCGTCACGAACCGGGACAAGATCTTCTTCCCGAAGCGCGGGCTCACGAAGGGCGACCTCGTGGACTACTACGTGTCCGTCGCGCCGGCCCTCCTACCGCACGTCCGGCAGCGGGTCATGCAGATGCTCCGCTACCCGAACGGCGTCGACGGCCCGTTCTTCTACCAGAAGCGCGTGCCGGTCCCGCACCCCGACTGGCTGGAGACGTACACCATCCAGTTCCCGAGCGGGCGCACGGCCGACTTCCCCGTCGTCAACGACGCCGCCGCGCTCGCGTGGATCGCGAACCTCGGCTGCATCGACCTGCACACCTGGTCGTCGCGCATCGGCGACGTGGAGAAGCCCGACTACCTGCTCATCGACCTCGACCCGCGCGGCGGGGATCCCTGGGCGCACGTCCGGACGATCGCGCTCGTGGTGAAGGACGTCATGGACGAGCTGGGGCTTCCGAGCTGGCCGAAAACGTCCGGCTCGACCGGGATCCACATCCTGGCGCCGATCGTCCCGGAGCTCCCGTTTCCCGAGGTCCGGCGGTTCGCGAAGGCGTTCGCCCAGGAGGTGGAGCGCCGCGTCCCGGACATCGCCACGACGACCTGGAAGGTGGCCGACCGCACCGGTGTGTTCGTCGACTTCGGCCAGAACGCCCGCGACCGCACGATCGCCTCCGCCTATTCGATCCGCCCGACCCAGGACGCGCGGGCCTCGGCGCCACTGCGCTGGGACGAGGTCGCCGGCGTCGAGGCCGCCGACTTCACCATGGAGACGATGGCCGCGCGCATCGCGACGGTCGGTGACCTCATGGCGGGGATGTGGAGCGACCCGAAGAGCCTCATCCCGCTGTTCGAGCGGCTGAAGCTGAAAGCCCCGCCGACGCCTTAGCAGACCCCTTCGATCGTGCTGATCACGCGATCGATGTCGAAGGGCTTGGCGATCACCCCGGCGGCCTGCAGCGTCTTCTGGTGCTCGTCCAGGCCGCCGGCCGCGGACAGCAGCACGACGGGCACGGTGCTCCCGACCCGTTTCTGCTCGGCGCAGAAGGCCCAGCCGTCCATCACCGGCATCATCAGGTCGAGCAGGATCACGCACGGCTTCCACCGTCGCAGGATGTCGAGCGCCTCCTGCCCGTTCGCCGCGGTCTCGACGGTGAAGCCCTCGTCGTCGAGTGCGGTCTGCAAGGTGTCGCGGATCACTTCTTGGTCGTCAACCACAAGCACATTCATGTTTCTTCCACTCACCACGCCGAAGGGTACGCCGACCCGCGCACGCTACCTGTGCGGCCGAGGAAGCGACCCGCCGGATTCGAGGAGTCCGGAGATCGTGGGATCACCGTCGCGCCGTGCCGGACGAACCTGATCCCAGGTGCACTCGCGCGGGTCCTTGTCCGGACGAAATCGCAGAAACCGCGTGCCGTGGCGGAAGCGGTTGGACTCCATCTTGTCGAACCGCACTTCACACACGATCTCCGGCCGTACCTCGACCCACTCGAGATCCTTCCCCTGCGACCAGCGACTCTCGCCGCCGGGCATGCGCCCCTCGCCGAGGTGGCCGGTCTCCACGAGCGGCGGCAGCCGCTGCTGCAGGTCCTTCTGCAGGTCGCCGGAGATGCCCGAGGTGTGGCCGACGAAGTCGAGCGTGCCGTCGTCTCCGTACAGGCCGAGCAGCAGGCTCGCGACGCGGTTCCCGTTCTTGCGGTAGCCGACGATCACGCAGTCGCACGTCTTGTGGTGCTTCACCTTCATGACCGCCTCGCGCGACCCGGGCTTGTACGCGAGGTCGGCACGCTTACAGACGACCCCGTCCAGGCCGATCATCTCGAGACGCTCGAGCCAGCGCTCGGCCAGGGCTCGATCCGCCGTCTGGGGAGAGAGGGTGAACGCGGTGGCGCGCTTCTCCAGCTCGACTCGCCGCTCGGCCAATGGACGGTCGTGCAGGGCCTCGCCGGCCCACAGCAGGATGTCGAAGGCGATGAAGGTGGCCGGGGTCTCGGCGGACAGCCTGCGGATGCGGGATTCCGCCGGATGCAGCCGCAGCTGCATCGCGTCGAAGTCCAGCGCGCCATCGCGCTCGATGACGATCTCGCCGTCGAGCGCGGAATGCGGCGGGAGGCGGTCGCCCACGGTGCGCAGCTCGGGGAAGTACCGGAGCAGCGGCCGGCCGTTGCGGCTCCACACGGCCAGCTCGCCGTTGTCGTTCTCCAGGACGCCGCGGAAGCCGTCCCACTTGGGCTCGTAGCGCCAGCGGTCGCCGGTCGGGAGGGCATCGACGAGCTCGGCCTCCATCGGTGGGAACGGCACGTTCGGTCCGGGCGCGGCCGCGGTCACCCGCGGAGTCTAGGAATCGTCAGCGGCCCTTCGTCTTGGCGTTGTCCATCATGCTGAGATCCTCGGGATGCGGGACGTTCGGCTCCGGCCGATCGCTCTCCTCGACCCGGCCCTTGTCGGCCACGATCCCCTCCTGCTGCTCGATGACGCGCTCGGTCTCGAGATTCGGCTTCCCGAAGTTCTCGGTCTCGGTCTTTGGCTGTTCTGTCATGGGGTCCGGTGGCGCACGGTGCGTGCCACGCGGCCCGGGCATGCCATGTGCGTTGGTCTGCGGCATGAATGAGAAGCAGACCCCCCGCAATCAGGATGGCCAGCCACCCACGCGCACCCCTGGCGAGACCGAGGACCGCCTCGAGGAGAAGGAGCACGAGGGCCGCGGGCAGGCGAACAAGGACCGGATCGAAGCCCGAATCAGCGAACTCACGGACCAGGCCGGCTAGCGCTCCCGCTCGTCCCAGCGGCACTCGCGCGGCGACTTGTCCGTACGCAGCCCGAGGAACACCGGCTGCCGGAGCTTGCCGGCCGCGGTCCACTCGGCGAACGCGATCTGGGCCACGAGCTTCGGCGTGACCCAGGTCGCGCCTTTCATCCGCGGGGCATCGGCGAACGGCGAGGTGTCCCGGCGGAGGGGCCCGAGAAGCCTCGCGAGCTCCGCGAGCGAGTCGGCGGTGTAGCCGCTGCCGACCTTGCCGGCGTAGCGAAGGGCATCGCCGTCGTAGAGACCGACGAGGAGCGCACCGAGATGGCCGCGCGAGCCCGCCGGCGCGGTGAAGCCGCCGATGACGAACTCGGACTGCTTGCGGACCTTCACCTTGAGCCACGACCGCGAGCGCGCGCCGGGCTCGTAGATCGAGGCTTCGTCCTTCGCGATGATCCCCTCCCAGCCCTTCTGCCGGGCCATCGCGTACGCCTTGGCGCCGTCCTTCCCGAGCCGGCGCGACAGGCGCAGGACGCCACGGCCACGGACCACGTCCTCGAGCGCCGTCCGGCGCTCGCGGAGCGGACGCTTCAGCAGCGAGGCGCCGTCGCGCTCGAGCAGATCGAAGACCGCGTACGCGGTGCGCCCGCCGGAGCCACGCCGCTGCAGCAGCTGGAAGCGCGACACCCCCGTGGGGTCGAAGACCACGAGCTCGCCGTCGAGGACGAGGTCGCCGCCGGGCAGCTCGGCGACGGCCGCGGCGACATCCGGAAAGCCGGCGGTGAGATCGAGCTCGTTGCGCGACCAGAGGTGGACCGTCGTCCGGCCCCGCTTCGTCGTGCGGTACGCGAGGGCCCGGATCCCGTCGTACTTCTCCTCGAACACCCAGCCTGGTCCGCTCGGGATCGTGGTCGAGAGCGTCGCGAGCATCGGCCGGATGCGCTTCACGGGTCGCCGGTGGCGGCCCTGGCCACGTCGCCACCCTCGTCCCGGGCGATCCCGGCGAGGAGCCGGCGCGACTTCACCGAGCGCGGCTTGTCGACCGTGATGTCACCGGTCCGCGAGGCGGCAGCGTCCTTCCGTTTCATGAGCAGCCACTTCCGGCCGCCGGTCCGGACGAGGACCCAGCCGCCGCGCAGCTTCTTCCCGTGGAGCGTGAACCGGAGCTCGCCGGCGCGCAGCGCCTTCCCGACATCGTCGGTGTCGGCCTCGTACGTGCCGGCGTCCCAGAGCATGACCGTGCCGCCGCCGTACTCGCCCGCCGGGATGACGCCTTCGAAGTCGCCGTACTCGACCGGGTGGTCCTCGACCTCCATCGCCAGGCGCTTGTCCGCGGGGTTCAGCGACGGGCCCTTCGGGACGGCCCACGACTTCAGGACGCCGTCGGCCTCGAGGCGGAAGTCGTAGTGCAGCGCCGACGCGCGATGCTTCTGGACGACGAACCGCCGCTTCGACCGCGGCGCGACGGTGCCGCGGGGCTCGGGCGTCTTGTCGAACCGGCGCTTCTTCACGTAGTCCCCGAGTGGGCTCATGCCGATACATCCTGCAACGCGCCTGCCGGGATCGCGCCTAGATGGCGAGCGTCAGCTGGGCGGGCTCGCTGAACCGCTGCGGCGCGTCATGGAAGCGCAGGCCGGCCGTCGCCCGGTCGATGCGCGCCTCGAGGGAGCGCAGGTACTGCGCGTCGAGCTTCGGCCCGTCCCCGTAGCGCTCGATGTACCGGGGCAGCAGCTCGGGGAACTGCGCGGCGACGAACGCGTAGAAGACATCCTTCGTTCCGGGATCGAGCTTCAGCGGCCGCGAGCCGATCGCCACCGCCCCCGCCGCGTACGCGGCCTCCGCGACCGCGCGCAGCGACGTCTCGCTGTCGGTGATCCCTGGAACGACCGGGGCCAGGAGCACGCCGGACCGAAGCCCGACCGCGCGCATGCGCCGGATCGCATCGAGTCGCTTCGCCGGCGGCGAGGCACCGGGCTCGATGTGGCGCGCGACCGCTGGATCGACCGTCGTAATGCTCGACCAGATGCGCAGCTCGACTCGGCGCGCGATCGCCACGAGCAGATCGAGGTCCCGGACGATGAGCGTGCCCTTCGTGATGATCGACAGCGGCATCGGACGTCGCGCGAGCGCTTCGAGCGCGCGGCGGGTCAGGCGAAAGCGGCCCTCGCAGGGCTGGTACGGATCGGTCGCGGTGCCGAGCGCGACCGCGCCCTCGTGCGGTCGCCGCAGCTCGCGCTCGAGGAGGGCCGCGAAGTTCGTCTTCACTTCGATCTCGCGATCGAAGCCGGCGCCGGGGTCGCGATCCATCCGCGTGAAATAGGAGCGGGCGTAGCAGTACGGACACGCATGCGCGCACCCGCGGTACGGGTTCAGGCTCCACTGGAACGGCATGCCCCGCACCCGCGTGAGGGCGGTCTTGCATTCGCTTTCGACGAACCGGACCCGATCGGACATCAGAACATCTGTTCTATCACAGCGTGGGAGCGCCGTGGGCGACCATCGGGCGGTGCGAACGCTCCGGGTCTCGATGCTCGCCCCGATCTCCTGGCGGGTGCCGCCACGGCACTACGGGCCCTGGGAGCTGGTGGCCTCACGGCTCACCGAGGGCCTGGTCAAGCGGGGCGTGCGGGTCACGCTCTTCGCGACCGCCGACTCGGTGACCGCCGCGACGCTCGAGGCGGTGTGCCCGCGGCCGCTCGGCGAAGACCCGTCCCTCGACGCCAAGGTCTGGGAGGGGCTGCACATCGCGAACGCGTTCGAGAAGTCACGCGACGCCGACATCCTGCACAACCACTTCGACTTCCTGCCGCTCACGTACTCGCGGCTGGTCGACGTGCCGGTGGTCACGACGATCCACGGCTTCTCGTCGCCGACGATCCTTCCGGTCTACGAGCGCTACGCCGACCGGGTCCGGTTCGTCGCGATCAGCGAGGCCGACCGCTCCCCGACGCTGCGGTACGCCGCGACCATCCATCACGGCATCCCGTTCGACGACTACCCCCTCGGACCCGGCGACGGCGGGTACCTCCTGTTCTTCGGTCGCATCCATCCCGACAAGGGGACCGCCGAGGCCATCGAGGTCGCACGGCGCGCGGGACTCCCGCTCGTCATCGCGGGGA
>JAXDLF010000167.1:0-6987 GCA_034666765.1 Chloroflexota bacterium | reverse complement strand
ACGAGGACGACCCTTGAGGAGGCTGTGGCGACGGCGCGCGCTGTGGCGCCGGCGCGGCCTGCGCCGCGGGCGACGCCTGGGGCGGCGGGGCGCTCCGCGACGGCGGCTGTTGAGGCGCCGCCGACGTGGCCGCCGGAGCGGGCGCCTCCGCCGCATCGGATGCGGCGTCGGCGGTGTCGAAGGTCGCCAGCAGCGTCCCGATCGGCACCGTGTCGCCCTCTTTGACCTTGACGTCCTTCAGCGTCCCGGCGACCGGCGACGGGATCTCGGTGTTCACCTTGTCCGTCTGCACCTCGACGAGCAGGTCGTACTTCTCGACCTTCTCGCCGGGCTGCTTCAGCCACTTCCCGATCGTCCCCTCGGTGACGGACTCGCCGAGCTTCGGCATTTTCAGCTCAAACACACTCATACGATCAATATGCCGCCAATTCCCGCATCTTCGTAGCGATATTGTCCGCGTTCGGCAGGAACGCGTCTTCCTGGATCTTGTTGAACGGCGTCGCGGGCGATTCCGGCCCGGCCAGCCGCATCACGGGAGCGTCCAGCGAGTCGAAGGCCTCCTCGGCGATCATCGCGCAGATCTCGGCGCCCGCCCCGAACAGGCGGTTGTCCTCGTAGACGACCAGGCACTTCCCGGTCTTGCGCGCCTCGCGCAGGATCGTGTCCGAGTCCAGCGGACGAAGGCTCCGCACGTCGACGACGTCCACCGAGATGCCCGCCGTCGCCAACGTCTCGGCCGCCTCGAGGCAGCGGTGCAGCATGAGGCCGTACGCGTACACGGTGATGTCCGTGCCCGCGCGCTTCACGTCCGCGGGGCCGAGCGGGATGGTGAAATCGCCGTCGGGCACGTCGCCCTTCACCGCGCGGTACGTCGCCTTGTGCTCGAGGAAGATGACCGGATCGGGGTCGCGGATGGCCGACCGGAGCATGCCGGTGATGTCCTTTGGCGTGCTGGGGACGACGACCTTCAATCCCGGCACGTGGGCGTAGAACGCCTCGAGCGACTGCGAGTGATAGAGCGCGCCGTGCACCCCCGCGCCCCACGGCATGCGGATGACGATCGGCACGTTCCACTGGCCGTTCGAGCGATAGCGGATCCGGGCGGCCTCGTCGACGATCTGCTCGAACGCCGGCGCGCTGAAGTCGGCGAACTGCATCTCCGCGATCGGCACGAGCCCCGCGATGGCCGCGCCGATAGCGACGCCGACGATCGCCGATTCGGCCAGCGGCATATCGATGACCCGGTCCGGTCCGAACTCCTCGATGAACCCGTCGGTGACCCGGAACACCCCGCCGCGGACCCCCACGTCCTCGCCGAGGATGATCACCCGTTCGTCGCGGCGGAATTCGCCGCGGAGCGTGTCGTGGACCGCCTGGACGTTGCTCTTCTCCGCCACCGGCTCAGCCTAGGCGCAGGTCGGGGAAATCGCGGGGCCTGCGCTCGCGCATCATCGCGTACGCCGACTCGACGATCTGCTCCCGGTTGGGCTTCGCGAAGTAGTCCCCATCCACCCCGACCGGCGCTCGGTTCTCCGCGGCCGTGAGCGTGCGCGGCGCGGCATCGAGGTGCTCGAAGCCGTGCTGGACCTCGAGGACCTCGCGCAGGATGTACGCGGACGCACCGCCGGGCACGTCCTCGTCGACCACGAGGAGGGCGTTGGTCTTCTGGAGCGACGTGGCGACCGCGCCGCGGAGGTCGAACGGATTGAGCGTCTGCACGTCGATGATCTCCGCGTCGACACCCATGGCGCTCAGCGTCTCCGCGGCTTCGAGCGCGATCCGGACCAGCGCGCCGTACGTGACGATCGTGAGATCGCTGCCCGCGCGCACCGTCTCCGGAACCCCGAGCGGCAGCCGGAACTCCCCCAGGTTGTCGGGGACCCGCTCCTTGAGGCGGTACCCGTTCAGCACCTCGACGAGCAGCGCGGGGTTGTCGCCGCGGAAGAGCGTGTTGTAGAAGCCGGCGGCCTGGACCATGTTCCGAGGCACGACGACGTAGATGCCCCGGAGGGCGTTCAACACCACGGACATCGGCGAGCCGGTGTGCCAGATGCCCTGGAGCCGATGGCCCTTCGTCCGGATGATGACCGGCGCCTTCTGTCCGCCGGCGGTCCGGTAGTGCAGCGTCGCGAGGTCGTCGCTCGCGAGCTCGAGGGCGTAGAGCAGGTAGTCGAGGTACTGGATGTCGACGATGGGCCGCAGCCCCCGCAGCGCCGCGCCGATCCCCTGGCCGAGGATCGTGGCTTCACGGATACCCGTGTCGGTGAAGCGGCGGTCGCCGAACTTGGCCTGCAGGCCCTCGAACACGAGGTTCACGTCGCCGAGCTTGCCGACGTCCTCCCCCATCACGAACAACCGCCGGTCCCGCGTGAAGTTCAGGTCGAAGTTCCGAAGGAGGACGATCCGGCCATCGACGGTCTCGGACCGGTCCGAGTATTCGGCAGCGATCGGCGTGACGTCGAGGGGAGAGTCGGCCGACCGGCTGTAGAGCGACGACGTGTACCGCTGCGCGTTCCGCTCGGCGTACTCCTTCGCGAACGCGCGCAGCGCGCCGGACGCGGCGCCTTCGCGGCCGCGAAGGGCATAGCCGGCGCGCCGGACGGCCGACTGCACGACCCGGCGGCTCACCTCGAGCGGATCCGCGAGCTCCGCGACGACCTCCGCGAGTCGCACGTCGGGCGCTTCCTGCTGCGCGCGCTCGATGAGCCCGCGAGCCCGATCGAGCTCGGCCTTGATCGGACCCAGGTACGCCTCCCAGGCCGCGACGCGCGCCGACTCCACGGTCTTGCGGTCCTCGTCCTCGAACGCGTCGAGCTCGGCCGCCGTGGCGATCTTCGCCCCGAGCATCCACTGGCGCATCTTCGCGATCGGATCCCCCTACGTCTCGAACGCCAGGCGCTCCTTCGTCTTGTAGCGCTCGTGCGAGCCGCTCGTCGAGTGCCCCTGCGGCTGGGTCATCTCGGTCAGGTGGAGGAGCGCCGGGACCTGCTCGCGGCGCACGAGCGCGGCCACCTCGGCGTACGTCTCGACGAGCGCGGGGTAGTCCCAGCCCTTGACCACCCGGATCTCGAAACCCGTCGTGCCCGGCTCGCGCTGGAATCCGGCGAGGGCCGCCGAGATCGAGCTCTTGACGGTCTGGTAGTCGTTGGGGACCGAGATCCCGTAGCCGTCGTCCCAGACGGACACGAGCAGCGGGATCTGGAGCACGCCGGCCGCGTTCATCGTCTCCCAGAAAAGTCCCTCGCTCGTGCCGGCGTTCCCGATCGTGGCGAACGTGATCTCGTCGCCGGCGGACGAGAAGCCCGGTGCCGCGTCGCGCAGCGCCGGGTCGGCCCGGTAGAGCTTCGAGGCGTACGCGAGCCCCAACGAGCGAGGCATGTGCGCGGCGACCGGCGACAGGTCGGACGAGGACTGCATCGACTCGGCGAGACGCTTCCAGCGCCCGTCGGCGTCCAGGATGCGGGTCGCGAAGTGGCTCACCATCTGGCGCCCCGCGGACGCGGGCTCGATGTCGACGTCGGTGTTCGTGTAGAGCTGGGCGAAGAACTTCGGCAGGTCGGACATCCCGGTCGCGAACATGAACGTCTGATCGCGGTAGTAGCCGGAGCGCCAGTCGCCGGGCCGGAAGACCTTCGCCATGGCCAGCTGGGCGATCTCTTTCCCGTCGCCGAAGATGCCGAAGGGCGCCTTCCCGGTGAGCACCTCGCGCCTGCCGGACACGCTCGCGACGCGGGAGCGGAAGGCGAGGCGGTAGTCGGACACGACCTCCGCTGGGCTCTGGGCACCGCGTGACGCGGGCGCCGCCGCCGTTCCGGAAGCGGTGCGGCTAGCGCTCTTGATGTGCCACTCCGGGCTCAATGGTACGAGCGCCGACCGGATCGCGTTCGCCCAGTTCCACCCGATCGAGGAACGGAAGTATCGCCTCCGCGAACGCGTCGGGCTGCTCCGGCATGACCAGATGGCCGGCGCGCTCGATGACCCGCGTCTCGGCATCGGGGTAGCTCCGGCGCAGCGCGTCGAGGTGCGCGGCCGGGACGACGCCGTCCTCGCGGCCCCACACGACGAGCACCGGACCGGTGTATTCGCCGGCACGCGCGAGCCAGGCCGTGCGCAGCTCCGGGCGGACACCGCGGATCGTGGCGACGGCCCGCATCACACGAAGCGTCTCCGGATAGCTGCGGTCGAAGCGCTCGCCCTCCGCGTAGAGATGGGCGGGGATCCGTGAGCGGTCGTGGAAGCACGACTCGAGGACGGCGCGCGATGCGGCCTTCGGGCGCGGCAGCCACGTGGTCCACGCGAGGAACGGAAGCGAAAAGATCCGCAGGAAGAGCGCGATGTCGGGCCCGAATCCGCCCGGCGCGACGAGAGTCATCGAGCGAAAGGCCCGCGGATGGCAGACGGCCGTGACGGCCGTGATGCCGCCGCCGAGCGAATGCCCGACGAGATGCGGCCGTTCGAGGCCCAGGGCCCGGCGGACGCCGTCCACGACCGCCGGATAGAACGGGCCCCGGGGGTCGAAGTACGGGGCGTCGCGCACCGCCGTGCTCTCGCCGAAGCCCGGAAGGTCGAACGCGATCGCGCGGCGTCCGGATGCGGCGACCCGTTCGATCGTCTCGGTCCAGTTTTCGGCCCAGCCGCCGACCCCATGGACGAGCAACACCGCGCGATCGCCCGCCCCGGCCTCGATGACCCGGATCCGGGAGCCCGCGACGTCGATCGTGGACGTGCGCATTTCTCCATAATGCACTCGTGCTCTTCTACTACCTCTGCACGAGCGGCGAGAAGCTGCACCGGCAGGCCTACCCTCAGGGCGCGCAGTCGAAGGACGCCGACGTCTACAAGTGGGTCACGATGTTCTCCGCCTCACCCGCGGTGTGCCAGCGGCAACACGACAGTGACCACGCGTGGCGTCCCGACGAGGGCGGCGACGAAGAGCGGGTCGTCCGCGGGTTCGCCGTCCTCCAGTGGGACCGTCAGGGCTTCGAGTCCGACCGGCCGCAGCCCGAGCTCGGCGAAAGGTTCGACTCGCGCTGGGGCCCGGCGCTCGTCGTCGAGCGGACGGACGACCCCGCCACCGGCGCCTTCCTGCTCCTCAAGCTGTTCCCGCACGGCTATCACGGCAAGCACGAGGAGATCGGGAGCAAGCGCACCGACGTCGACCCGAAGCGGCTCGTTCCCGCGTAGCTACGGCGCCGCGGGCTCTCCGCGCGCGTGCTCGCGATGCGCGACGTGGTGCATGTGCTCGTGCGCGTCTTCGGGCGCGCGCGGCGGGTAGAACAATCCGGCGACGTAGAACTTCGCCGGCGACTGGGCGTATGCCGACACGAGGATGTGGACGTCGTACTTCTCGAACAGCGGACGGCCCCAGCTCTCCCGAAACTTCGTGGCCCATTGCTGCCCGTGCCGCTCCCGTGAAGCGCGCGCCATCTCGTGGAGCTCCCAATCCAGGATCGGCAGCTCGTGCGGGCCGGTGCAGTCGTCGCTGTCGCACCGGAACCGCAGCCGCAGGGGCAGCTGGAGGATGTCGGATTCGTGGATCGCCGGGCGGATGAACCCTGCCGTCGCGGCGCCGTCGCGGGCCAGCGCCTGGAGTGACTCCAGCGATCCGCGAAGGTGTGGCCGGACGAACGGCCAGCGCAGCCGCCACCCATCCTTCGCGTCCAGGTACGCCGTCGCGACGATCTCGCCGCTCACGTTGCGCGACTCGGGCCGCGGATCGCGGTCCGCGGCGGTGGTCCGGACGTGCAGCCACGACCAGCGCAGGATTGGCGGGTCCGTATCGGCGCCCTTCCAGGGGAACGGGCTGAGGCGCTCGAGCCGCCCACTCTCGCGATCGACGCCGATGACGGCCGGCCGCTCGACGGGGAACGAGTCGGCGGCGACCGTCTTGGCGAGCACCAGCAGGTCCCGCTCGGCCGCCGAGTCCTCCATCGTCATGACCTGAGGCTAACGGGCTCGCATGACCGCCGCCGCCTGATGGAGGTGCACGGCCGCGTGCAGTCCGATGAACAGGATCCACCCGCGCGCGGTCAGCTCGCCCAGCTCGTTGTGCGCGAACGTCGGCCCGCCCGCGGCCAGCACCCGGGTCGCCGCCAGCCGCTCCTCGGCGGCGCGAACATCGGCGAGGAGCGTGTCGCGCGTCGCGGCCTGATCGCCCGGCATGCCGTACGGCACCGGGATGTCGGCGGGGACGCGGCCGATCGCGAGCGATCGCGCGATCGCATGCGCGGCCGCATCGGCCAGCAGCGCATGACCGGCGATCTCGGCGATCGACCAGAGCTCGAGCCCGGCGACGCGGTGGAGGGCGGTCTCGTCGAGCGAAGACACGCCGAGCCGGAGACCGGTGAGCGCGTCGCGCACCGCCCCGACGATCTCGTCCATCGAGTGGGCGTCGGCGACCGACTGCAGCGACGCGCCCGCGCGGACCTCGTCCAGGACGGTCGCCGCGGAGAATCCTGCCGGTGGCACCTGCCTAGGATGACAGTGTGCCGACGACATGACCGAATGACGAAGAACGAGAACGAGCGCGGCGCGGCTCCGCCGCGACACGCGAGTCCCACCAGCCCCGAGCTGCTCGAGCAGGAGCTGCGCCTCGCGCGGGAGCATCCGCGTGGCACCGAGCAGCGGACGCTCGCGCGGTACCGGGCGGCGCTCAACGACGTCGCCGCGTTCGCGGCACTCCCCCTCGGCGATCGCGACGCGATCGTGCGCTGGGCGGCGATCCGCTGCGCGGTGCGCGACCGATACGGAGTCGACCGCGATCCCTCGAACCTCGCCGAGCCCCTGATCCCGGCTGCGACGCTGCGGGCGCACGTGGTCGCCGGCGAGTCCAGGGCCGCGGGGCACGAGGCCGAGGATGACGGCAGCGAGCTCATCGCTCTCGTGGCTCGGATCCGCGGCCGGACGGCGTGACCTCGTCGTCCGGGGTCACCCTCGACGACGCGCGCGCCTTCCTCGCGGACCGCGCCGACGTCACCGACGTGGCGC
>JAXDLF010000166.1:0-4470 GCA_034666765.1 Chloroflexota bacterium | reverse complement strand
AATGGTGCTGACGAGTGCCGCGCGCCCGCCGGTGCCACGCGAACTCAGTGAGTGGCTTTTCCTCTCCGCATCGTCCACACCTCCGCACAGGTAGACAATATGGGATGACACGGACATACGTTCGTATCGGGCCAAGGTCACGCGCCGCTCTACACTCGGCCGCGAGGCCGGTGTGGTGTAGTGGCTTGCACGCGACCCTTCCAAGGTTGAGGAGACGAGTTCGATTCTCGCCACCGGCTCTCGGGGCGTGGCGCAGCTTGGTAGCGCATCCGGCTGGGGGCCGGAAGGTCGCTGGTTCGAATCCAGTCGCCCCGACTTCAAGAGCTCCGCTCGCAACGCGGGCCGCAAGCGCGTTAGCGGATTCGCTTCCAGCCTGAGAAGTTGCCCGCGCGGTCGCGCGCGCGGAGGAACTTCGGCTTCTTCGCCAGCTTCACGGTCAGCTTCGTCTTGTACTTGAGGACCTTGCCCGGCTTCTTCTTGTTCGCTGTGACCTGAACCCCGGCGACGCCGGAGTTCGAGTCGCGCGCCTTCACCTTGACGACGAACTGCTTCAGCACAGCTGCGCTCGCGCCCTTGGGCGCACGCGTGGGTGCCAGGCTCGCCTGCTGCACGACCGGTGGCACCTCGTCGAGGATGATGTCGTCGGTGTAGGTCTCGGAGATGATCGGGCCGAGCATGAAGCGCGCGTAGACCGTCTTCGGTAGGCGCTCGGGGCCGGACGAGTCGAGCTTCCACTTGATCGACGACGCGATCGGGAATGTCGCCGGGGCTAGGAAGCCGCCGTCGTTGGAGACGAGGATGCTCGACGCTGTCGTCGGTGCCTTGACGAGCAAGGTCACGTCCGGCGTGCGCGTGTACTGCGCGCCGGAGTTGACCGAGATGCCGAGCAGCGACGCAGCTCCCGCCGGGTTGGAGATCTTCAGAGGCGTGGACGCCGTTGCCGTGGTCCCGACGCCGTCAGTGACACGCACCGCCGTCACAACCGTCGCCGGCGCGTCGAAGGACCGAGTGGTAGTAGCCGCAGCCCCGCTGTCGCGCTCGAACACGCCGTCGCCGTCAAGGTCCCACTGGTAGCGGGCGATGCCGCTCGGGTCGGCCGCGGTCGCGCTGAAGGTGACGGGACGGCCCACCAGCGCCGGGTTGGGGTTCACCTGCAGGGAGACGGTCGGCACGCTGGCGGTGACGAGCGTGCGCTCCTCGCTCGAACCGGTGTTGCCAACGGCGTCGACGGCGCGGACCGACCAGGTGTGGGCGCTCTCGCCGAGCCCCGCGGCGGGCTGGGCGCTGCAGACGCCGTCGGAGCACGCGGACGTTGGGACGTCGCGGTTCTTCGCCTGGTCGATCCAGAGCTCGTAGTGGTCCACCGATGTGGTCGCGTCCTGGGCCTCGGACCAGCTGAACGACGGCGACGGGGAGGGCTCGGACGCCTTGTCGGCCGGAGCCGTCAGGGCCACGCCCGTCGGACCGGTCGTGTCGACCTTGAACTCCCTGACGGCCGGCGTCGGGTCGGACGGGGCGTTGTTCTCCCAGACGCGCAGGGTGTGCGAGCCGTCACCGGCAGCCGGCAGCGTGTACGGGCTCGCGCAGTCGGCCGGCGCGCCGCCGTCGAGCGTGCACTTGAGCGCCGGGGTGGTGTCGAGTGACGCGAACGTGAAGTCGGGCGTCGAGTCCGCTGTGGCGGCGCCCGGCCCGGAGACGATCGAGGTGCGGTTGATCAGTCGCACGCGGTTGTGTCCGGTATCGGTGACCAGCAGCCCGCCGGGCTCCATCGTGATGGCCCGCGGGTGGTCGAACGTGCCTTCGGTCGACGGGCCGCCGTCGCCGTAAGGCGGCGCCTCGGTCTGGCAGTTGCGGCCCGCGATCGTCGTGACCGGTGCGGCCTCGTCGACGGAGGCCATGCGCCGCACGCGGCAGTTGCCGGTGTCCGCGATGTAGACGGCGCCGTCGTAGCCGACCGTGATCCCGCGTGGGTGGTCGAACTTCGCGCCGAAGCCCGAACCGTCGGCGAAGCCGGGGAAGGTGCTGCCGGCAAGATGCCCCGCCGCCGAGACGGTCGTGAGGTTCGTGATGAAGTAGACCTCGCCGACGCCGTCGGCCACCAGCACGTCGCCGTTGGGGGCGAACGCGAGACCGCCGCTGATGAACTGCTTGCCGAGCGTGAGCGGTGCGCTCAGGTGGTACACGGTTCCGGCGGCCGAGACGAAGTAGATGTGGCCCTTGTCCGAGGCAGCCGCCTCGCGGCCGTTCTCGCCGATCACGAACTTTCCGTCGTTGCCGGGGCCGGTGCCTGCGAGCCCGGTGATCGTGCAGAACGTGGCAGAGGTTCTGGTCGCGGGGTCATTCGGGACCGCCGGCGGGGTCCCCGTGCCGCAGAGGGCGGCCTGCGTCCCGCCGGCCCAGGTGGCGGCCGCCCCGGCATCGTTGATCAATTCGACCCGCCCGCGGTCGCTGTTGGCGACCAGCACGCTCACGCCCGGCGTGGTCTTGAGCAGCGCGACGCAGCATGGGTTGGCGAACGTGAGCTGGTACGTGAAGCCGGAGAACGGGCCGGCGGGCGGGCTGCAGCCGTTCTTCGTGCCGTAGTCGAAGCCGATCAGGCCCGTATCCGCGTTGGAGCCGGTCTGGACCCGGGCAACGACACACGTGCTGTCCTGCGGGATCGTCCAGAAGCCGTCCTGGAAGCCGGCGTAGCTGACCGAGCCCGGGCTCGGGACGATCGCGTTGATGGCCGGGAGCGGGTCGCCCGTGAACCGGTAATTCATCGGCGTCGTGCCCCCACCGGCAACGGTGGAGATCTGTGTGGTCGCACCCGCCGCGGGGCTGAGCGCCAGAACGGCAAGCACGGCCAGAGCCGCACATCCGTGCGCGAGCCGGGCCATCCCTCCAAGGTACCCTCGAACGCGATGAACGGCAGAAGGAGTACCGGCGGACGCTCATCGTCGTCCGGTACGTCCTGCCGTCGCTGCTCTGTCTTGCCGGCCTCGTCGTGATCGCGACCGACTGCTGCGTCCAATCCGTCTAGGGGTTCCCCGAGCGGGGACGGCGGGGACGGGCGCTGGACACACGTGACAGACCCATCCGCCGGCTGGGGGCCGGAAGGTCGCTGGTTCGAATCCAGTCGCCCCGACTAACTGCAGTGGTGCCGACATGCGTCGGCCTGCTGGGCGATGCGGCTCCTGAACTGTGATTGTGAGATTCAGGAGATCGCATGGCGGTGCATCTTGCCGCAGCGTCTGGATGGAGTCCAGACGCAACTGAGACGCAAGACGCGGCGTGATCCAGACGCAGGAGGGCTCAGGCGGTGCGGCTCTTCTCGGGGCCAGCCTCTTGCGGGCCGGCCTTTCGCTCGAGGGTCTGCCACACGCGCTTCGGGACGATTGTCGTTTGTCCGCCGGAGCGGCAGTCTTGTCAGCGCCGTCGGGCGAGCACGATTCCCCCAAAGGAACGCGCCGTTTGAGAAGCTCGCGCGGACACGCCTAGATGACTCGAGGGAGGCACCGTGCGGGGAACCCGGGGACGGCTGCGATTGAGATCGACCACGCTCGCGTTCGCGACTACCGCGGTGCTTGCGGCGAGCGGCACGCTCGCGGCCAGCGCCTCGGCGTACATCTACGTCGGCGACGGGTCGCACATCGTCCGCGCGAACAACGACGGCACGGGCGTAAACCCCGGCTTCATCGCCGTCGACGGGTTCGTGTGTGGCGTCGCGGTCGACTCCTCGCACATCTACTGGACGGACCTGAACAGTGTCGGCCGCGCGAACCTCGACGGCACCAACGTCCAGCAGGACCTGTACACGATCGCCGATCCCGCGAAGAGCTTCTGCGGTGTGGCGCTTGACGGCTCGCACGTCTACTGGGTGGAGCGAAACAGCAACACCATCGGCCGCGCGGACCTCGACGGCGGCAACCCGCAACCGACACTGTTCACGGCCGCATCACAGCCCTGCGGTGTCGCCGTCGACGGGACATACGCGTACTTCGCTACGACTGCGTCCGGGCCGATCACCCGCTTCCCGAAGGACGGCGGCGCCCCCGTGGCGATGGGGTGGGCGACCGGCAACGCCGCCTGTTCGATCGCAGTCTCCGACAAGGCCGTCTACTACGCCGACCACAACGCGAGCGGGGCGACGCCGATCCATGCTGCGAGCACGACTTCGATGAGCGTTCTTGCCGACGTGCCTGGCGCCACCGCACCCTGCGGGATCGCCGTGAGCGCTTCAGCGCTCTACTGGGCCAACGACCCGATCGCCGGCGGAAGCGTCGGCACGGTTGCGCTCGGGTCAGACGGCGGCGCCGTTGGCGCCCCGAACCAGAGCCTGCTGACCGGGTTGGGCGGACCCTGCGGCATCGCCGTCGACTCGCTGCCGCCGCCACCTCCGTCGGGAGGAGGATCGCCTCCGCCAACCGGAGGAGACACGCCCCCGCCGACCGGAGACACGCCGCCGCCAACCGGCAGCACGCCGCCGCC
>JAXDLF010000165.1:0-5328 GCA_034666765.1 Chloroflexota bacterium | reverse complement strand
CTCGCCGATGCGGTAGCTCACGCTGCCGGAGCGCTGGAGGGTCGCTCGCGCCACGCCTGCGCCTCCCCTTTTGCCAGTTGACGTGAACTGGCAGGCACTCCGGATATTACCGGACGTCGGGTCATCCCGGGGTCGCGCTCAGCCGGCAAGCTCCTTCAGCGCGACGCTGAGCGCGCGGGCGCCGAGGACCGCGTCGTCGACCGTGGCGAGCTCGTTCGGGTTGTGGCTCCCGCCGGTCGATCGCACGAACAGCATCCCCGTCGGGACGCCCGCGAGCTGCGAGTTCTCGGCGTCGTGGCCCGCGCCGGAGAAGAGCTCGGGCGCCGCGACCCCGACGGACTGGGCGCTGCGGAGGAGGAGGTCGCGGAGCGTCGCGTCCAGCGGGACGGCCGGCACGCGCGAGAAGACGTCGAGCGATGACCTCACGCCGCGCGCGTCGCCGATTCGGCGGATCGCGACGCGGACGTCACGGGTGAGCTGCTCGACGGTCGCCTCGTTCCGCGCGCGCAGGTCGAGCGAAAACACGCACTCGCCGGGGACGACGTTCTTCGCGCCCGGCCGCACGCCGATCTCACCGACCGTGCCGACCGCGTCGGGCAGCGCGCGCGCCGCGCTCTCGACCGCGAGCACCATCTCCGCGGCCGCGGCGAGCGCGTCCTCGCGCGCGGTCATGATCGTCGCGCCGGCATGATCCTGGCGCCCGTGTACGGTCACGCGCGCGTGCAGGATCCCGACGATGTCGCTCACCACGCCGAGGGGGATCCCCCGCTCCGCGAGCCGCGGGCCCTGCTCGATGTGCAGCTCGAGATACGCGGCGAGCTCGCGCGGATCGCGCCGCGCCGTCGTCGGGTCGCCGGACTCGCCGATCGCGCGCAGCGCGTCGGCGATCGTCACGCCGTTCTTGTCCGCGCGCGCCGCCGCGCCGTCCGGCAATCGCCCGAACGCGGCGGAGGAGCCGAACAGGCCGATGCCGAACCGCGCGCCTTCCTCGTCGCACCAGCCGACGATCTCGACCGGCCGCCGCAGGCGCACCCCGTCGTCGAGCAGCGCCTCGACCGCTTCGACCGCGCACAGGACACCGAGCGCGCCGTCGAACCGTCCGCCCTCGGGAACCGAATCGATGTGCGAGCCGACCAGGATCGCCGGCCCGGCACCGCCGAACCGTCCGTACACGTTCGCCGCGGGATCGCGCCGGACCGTCGCGCCGCGCGCGCTCAGCCAGCCGCCGATGAGCCCCCGCGCGCGCTGCTCCTCCGGACTCAACCCCAGCCGCGTGACGCTCGTCCCGCTGCCGCCGATCGCGGAGAGCTCGGCGATCCGGCGTTCGAGCCGCGCGCGATCGACGCTCACGCGAGGTCCTCCGGGCGAAGCCCGATCCCCCTGAACACGTCGGCCTCGATCGCCCGAGCCGTCGCCAGATCCGCCGCACGCAGCGGCGCGAGCTCGGGGAAGCGCGCCAGCTGCTCGTCGATGCGCTCCTCCAGACTGACGACGCGCTGACCTGCGCGGCGGTCGGCGTAGTACACGATCTTCTCGGCGATCGTGCGTGGCGCCGTCGCCGGGTCGCGCGGGGCGTACACCGGGTGCCGCCGCGAGAGCTCGGCGAGGTCGGCCAGCCCTTCGGCCGCGAGGACGAGCGGCCCGAGCACGCTGTGATCGCGGGCGTCGCCCGCCAGGAGCGGACTCTTCCCGATGTCGTGCAGATACCCGCCGAGGGCGACCGCCCGCGCGTCGAGCGCCGTGCCGGCCGCCACATGTGCGTCGGCGAGCCGCGCGGCGATCCCGCCGACCAGCTCGGAGTGGGTTCGGAGCCACGCCGGGTAGCGGTACCGCTCGAAATACCGCGCGGCGATTGTTGACAACTCTGTCGCTCTGTTATTGACACCGTCTCCGACGGTGACTACGGTCCCGCCGGGGAGCGACGAGTGGATATTCGGCCTGGCGACGAGCGCATCATCGCGCACCTCGGCTTCGCGAGAGCGGTGGCCTCGCGGGCGCTCGATCCGCGCTGCCGCGGCGCGGATCGGGAGGACCTGGTGGCCTGGGGCGTCGTCGGGTTGGTGCAGGCCGCGCGCCGGTATCGCGACGACAACGGCGCTCCGTTCGGCGCCTATGCCGCGCGGCGGGTCCGGGGACAGGTGCTCGATGCCCTGCGCGAGCGCGACCCACTCACCCGCTCGGCGCGACGCGCCTACCGGGAGGCCCGCGAGATCGACGCCGACCTCCCGCCGCCGGTCGTCGAGGTCTCGCTCGACCGGTGCGTCGCGAGCGGGATCGAGCCGGCCGCGGACTCGGCGCCGGCGCGGCCCGGCCGGTCGCGGTGCACCGACGAGCGCTGGCGGCGGGTCGCGGGGGAGCTCCGGCACATGGCGCCGCTCGAGCGCAAGGTCCTCGTCCTGTCGTTCGCGCGCGGGCTGACCCTGAAGGAGATCGGCGCGCAGATCGGATTGAGCGAGTCGGGCGTCTGCCGGCTTCGCGCACGAGCCCTGCGCCGGGTGCGCGGCCGGTGCGCCTGATCGCCGCGCGCCGGTGCCCGCGGCTCCGGGGCGTGGCTAGGCCGCGCCCGGCGCGCCGTTGTGCGGCGCGAGCGCGGCGTGGACGGCGGCTTCCACCGCCGCGAGGCTGAACGGCTTCTCGAGGATCGAGTGCGCGTTGATCTCCCGCTTGCTGCGGGCGAGCGCCGCGCGGTCGCCGCTGATGATCACGATCGGGACCTCGGCGGTGTTCATCGCGGCGCGGAGCGCATGGCCCACGGCGACCCCCGAGACGTCGGGCAGAAGGAGATCGAGGAGCACGGCGTCCGGCACGTCCCTGCGCGCGGAGTCGATGGCGTCCTGACCGGCGTACGCGCGGGTCACGTCGTAGCCCTCCTCCGCCAGAAAGTCGGAGAGGAGGTCGCAGAGATCGCGGTCGTCGTCGACGACCAGGACGCGTCCGCTGCCCACCGCGCCAGTAAGGTAGTCCTAGATGTCAAACCTGGAGCGCGCGCGGTTCGCCCGATTGGTGCGCCGCGCGGTGATGGACCTGCCCGCCGAGTTCGGCCAGCGAATGCGGAACGTCGAGATCGTCGTCGACGACGAGCCCGAGCCGGGGCACGTCGCGGAAGGCCGCGAGCTGCTCGGCCTCTACGAGGGCGTCCCCCTGACCGAGCGCGCGTACGCGGAGCCGTACCTGCCCGATCGGATCTCCATCTTCCGCGGCCCGATCCAGCGGATGTCCACGTCGCCGCGGCGGCAGGCGCAGATCGTCCGTGACACCGTGATGCACGAGATCGCGCATCACTTCGGCATCAGCGACGCCCGGCTCGCGGAGCTCGGGCGGGGCGACGGCGACTAGGCGACGGCCTTCCGGAATTTCGCGAGCGCGGCGGTCACGCCGTCCGGATCGAGATACACCGCCGAGCCCGCCACCAGGACCGACGCGCCGGCACGCGCGACATTCCGCGCGTTGTCCGGCTTGATGCCGCCGTCCACCTCGAGCTCGGCCGTCGACCCGCGGGCGTCGAGCGCCGCTCGGAGCGTCTTCACCCTGTCGAGGCTGGACGGGATGAAGGCCTGCCCGCCGAAACCCGGCTGGACGCTCATGACGAGGACGAGGTCGGCGCGATCGAGGTGCGGCAGCACCCGCGACACATCGGTGTCCGGGTTGAGCGTGATGCCCGGCCGCGATCCGGCGGCGCGGATCGCGTCGAGGGTGCCGTTCATGTCGCGCGCGGCCTCGACGTGCACCGTGAGATAGGTCGCCCCGGCCTCCGCGTAGCGCCGCACCCAATCGTCCGGCCGCTCGATCATGAGGTGGACGTCGAGCGGGAGCCGCGTCGCCTTTCGCAGGTCCGCGACCATCTTCGGCCCGAACGTGAGATTCGGCACGAAGTGGCCGTCCATGACGTCGACATGGACCCAGTCGGCGCCCCCGGCCTCGGCCGCGGCCACCGCGTCGGCCAAGCGACCAAAGTCGGCGGACAGGATGGACGGCGCGAGCTTCGGCGCGCTCAACGGGTTCGCTTGTCCCAGGGCATTTTGGCTGGCATCATTGATGTCGCTTCCCCCGCTTTATCCGGAGAGGATTTGTCATATGTATAGGCCGCAGAACCTGCGGATCCCTGGTCCGACCTTTGTCCCTCAGACCGTGCTGAACGCGTCCGCACGGCCGATGATCAACCACCGCGGGCCCGAATTCGCCGCGCTGATGGCCGGTTTGACCCGCGCGCTCCAGGATTTCCTCAACACCGAGGGCGACGTGTTCCTCCTCACGGCCTCCGGGTCGGGCGGCATGGAAGCCGCCGTCGTGAACACCCTCTCGAGCGGCGACCGGGTGCTCCTGTTCGTCAACGGGGCCTTCGGCGAGAAGTTCGCCGCGATCTGCAAGGCCTACGGCGTGGATGCCCGCCGGGTCGACGTCCCGTGGGGCCGCGCGGTCGAGCCCGAGCTCGTCCGCGAGGAGCTCGCGAAGGAGAAGGGCAAGGACGGCGCGAAGGCGGTCCTCATCACCCACAACGAGACCTCGACCGGGGTCCTGAACCCGCTCAAGGAGATCGCGGAGGTCGTCCGCGAGTCGGGCAAGCTCTTCATCGTCGACAGCGTGTCGGGCGCGGGTGCGGTCGAGCTCCTGGTCGACGACTGGGGGATCGACGTCCTCGTCTCGGCGTCCCAGAAGGCCTGGGGCGCGCCTCCCGGCGTGGCCACGGTCACGATGAGCGAGCGGGCCTGGAAGGCCTACGACCGCTCGAACCTGCCGAAGCTCTACTTCGACCTGCAGGCCTACAAGGCCGCGCTGGAAAAGGGCGCGACGCCGGCGACGCCGGCGGTGAGCGTCTTCATCGGGCTGCAGGAGTCGCTGCGCCTGATGGCCGAGGAGGGCCAGGCCGCGATCATCAAGCGGCACCGCGACCTCGCGTACGCCACGCGCCGCGGCCTGCAGGCGCTGAGCCTCGGCATCTTCGGCGACGAGCGGTACGCCTCGCCGTGCGTCACGGCGTTCCGCATGCCGGCGCGGGTCGATCCCCGCAACCTCATCCGTGTCCTGCGCGATGACTACGACACCGTGATCGCCGGCGGGCAGGGCCGCATCGAGGGGCAGATCGCGCGCGTCGGGCACATGGGCTTCGTGACGCTCCAGGACATGGTCGCGTTCTTCGGCGCGCTCGCGCCCGCGCAGAAGGATCTGAATCCGCCCGTCGAGCCGGGCCAGGCGATCTCCGCGGTCCTGCGGGCGTCCGCCGAGAGCGCCGCTCCGCCGGCGCGGACGGCACGCGGTGCCGCTCGCCGCGATCCTGCCGACGCGGTCGCCGCCCGCCGTTAGCCGGTCCGCCGCATGGAAGCAGCGCGC
>JAXDLF010000164.1:0-5912 GCA_034666765.1 Chloroflexota bacterium | reverse complement strand
ACCCAGCGGTACGTCGGCGCGCTCGTGCCGCTGTACTTCGCGCGCGTCGCGAGCTTCATCGAGGAGGCGAAGGACCTGGACACCGAGAAGGCCGAGGCGCTCGTCGAGCGGCAGGCCGCCACCTTCGAGAATCTGAAAACCGAGCTGCTGGCGCGCTGGTGACCGTCTCCATGAAGGAGGATGCCCTGGTCCTCGTCTCCGAGGACGACGGCAGCCTGCCGATCGGCGCGACCTCCCCGCTCGGCCTCTACTACCACGACACCCAGTTCCTGTCGGGCTTCGCGCTGCGCATCAACGGCCAGCCCCCCGCGCTCCTGTCAGCGAACACCGAGCAGAACTACGTCGGGGCGTTCCAGCTCGCGAACCGGCCGGCGACCCTCGAGGACGGGGCGATCCTGCCGTCGCAGTCGCTGTCGGTGCGCCGGACCCGGTTCCTGGTCGACGGCCTGCGCGAGCGCGTGGGCATCCTCAACTGCAATCCGGGAAAGGTGCGGCTGCGCATCGAGCTCGAGTTCGACGCGTCGTTCCGCGACATGTTCGCCGTGCGCGGGTACCGCGGCCTGCCCGCGACCGTCGAGGTGACGCCGGTGGAGGTCATCCCGAACGGCATCCGCTTCGAGCGGCTCGGCCGCGACGGCGTGCGGCGTACCACGGACGTGACCATGCGTCCGGCACCTGATCGCATCGAGGGCCGCACGTTCATCCTCGAGCGCGAGCTCGCGCCGCAGGAGATCGTCACCTACGAGCTCGCGATCGTGCCGCGCGAGGACGGCGCGGGCGTGGCCCCGGCGCCGCGCGACTTCGACGAGGCGCTCGACGCCCTCAACGCGCGGTACCGGCGGTTCCTTCGCTCGTGCGCGGACTACTCGACGAGCTCGGAGTCGTTCAACGACGAGCTGCTGCTCCGGAGCGCGCTCGACCTTCGCGCGCTCATCGACGTCGAGGAGACCGGCCTCTACGTCACCGCGGGGATCCCGTGGTACGCGGTGCCCTTCGGCCGCGACGGCCTCATCTCGGCGTACCAGACCCTCGCCTGGAATCCGGACATCGCGCGCGGCACGCTGCGGCTCCTCGCGCGCTATCAGGGCACCAAGACCGACGCGTTCACCGAGGAGCAGCCGGGGAAGATCTTCCACGAGCTGCGCCGCGGCGAGCTCGCGCGCCTCGGCGAGGTCCCCCACCGCCCGTACTACGGCACGGTCGACGCGACCCCGCTGTTCGCGATGCTCTTCGCCGAGACGGTGAAGTGGACCGGCGACCGGGCCCTCTGGCGCGAGCTGCTGCCGGCGGCCGAGCGCGCGATCACCTGGTGCGACACCCTCGGCGACCCCGACCGGGACGGCTACATCGAATACGGCGCCAGCCCGAGCGACCTGCGGAACCAGGGTTGGAAGGACTCGGCGAATTCCCTCTCCGACCCCGACGGCACGCCGGCGGCGCTGCCCGCGGCCCTCGTCGAGGCGCAGGCGTACGTGTATGCGGCGAAGTGCGGCCTCGCCGATCTGTACGCGCTGGACGGCGAGACCGAACGCGCCGCGAAGCTGCGCGCCGAAGCGGCGGCGCTCGCCGAGCGGTTCGAGCGCGACTTCTGGATGGAGAACGAGGGCTGCTACGCGCAGGCCCTCGACGGCAACAAGAAGCAGGTGCCGGCGGTCACGAGCAACGCGGGGCACGCGCTGTGGGCGGGCATCGCCCGGCCGGACCGCGCGAAGCGCGTCGTCGAGCGGCTCATGGCGCCCGACATGTTCAGCGGCTGGGGCGTGCGGACCCTCTCGAGCACGTACACGACGTACAACCCGATGAGCTACCACAACGGCTCGGTGTGGCCGCACGACAACTCGCTGATCGCGCAGGGCTTCGTGCGCTACGGCTTCCGCGAGGAGGCGAACGCGATCATCGAGGCGCTCATCGAGGCCGGCAAGCGGTTCCCGAACGCGCGGGTGCCGGAGCTGTTCTGCGGGTTCCAGCGGGACCTGCGGTTCTCCTCGCGACCGGCCGACTACCTCGTGTCGTGCATCCCCCAGGCGTGGTCCGCGGGCATGGTGTTCCTGTGCCTGCGCTCGCTGCTCGGTCTCGAGCCGGACCTCGAGCGACGACGGGTGATCGTCGACCCGGCGCTTCCGGTCTGGCTCGATCGGATCGAGGTGCAGCACCTTCGGGCGTACGACTCGCTGATCTCGTTCCGCGTCCGGCGCTCGGGCCGGACCGTCACGGTCACCGGCGGCGGCTCGCGCGTCGCGCGCGCCTCGGCCCCGGTCATCGGGTGAAGCGCAAGAAGCAGCGCGTCCTCCTCGTCCACTACACCGCGCCATCGATCCTCGGCGGTGTCGAGCGGATCATGGCCGTCCACGCCAGAGCGCTCCGCGACGCGGGCGACGATGTGGCGATCGTCGCGGGCCGCGGTAGCGCGCGCCCGCTCCGACTCATCCGTATCCCGGAGCTCGACTCGCGGCACCCCGCGGTCCTGCGCGACTTCGCGGCCCTGGCCCGGGGCGAGATCCCGCCGGACCATGCCCGGCTGGTCGACACGATCGCCCGGAAGCTGCGCCCGCACGTCGCGCGAGCGGACCGGGTCGTCGTGCACAACGCCTTCACCCTGCACAAGAACGCCGCGCTCACCGAGGCCCTCGCCACTCTCGCGGCGGAGACGCCCGGCCGCTTCGTGGCCTGGACCCACGACCTCGCCTGGACCGACGCGCAGTACGCGGGCCAGCTGCACGACGGCCGGCCGTGGTCCCTCTTCCGCACGGCCCTCCCCGGCGTCCGCTACGTCGCGGTGTCGGAGAAGGCGCGGGCCGAGCTCGTCGCGCTCACCGGGATCGCGCCCTCGACGGTGGCCGTCGTCCCGAACGGCGTCGATCCCGCGGGCCTGCTCGGCCTCTCGAAGCCGGGGATCGCTCTCGCCGAGCGGCTCGGCCTGTTTGACGCCGACCCGCTGCTCCTGCTGCCGGTCCGGATGACCCGGCGCAAGCGCATCGACGTCGCGATCGACGCGCTCGCCCGGCTCCGGCGCGCGTTCCCGAAGGCCACGCTGGTGGTGACCGGCGGTCCGGGCGCGCACAACCCGGCGAACGCGACGTACGCGCGCGAGCTGGCCGCGCAGGCCGGCGCGGGCGTACACCTGCTGCACGACAAGAAGGTGCGCGTGAGCGATCGGGTGCTGAGCGACCTCTACGCGCTGGCCGACGCGCTCGTGCTCCCCTCGGCGAACGAGGGCTTCGGCATCCCGGCCCTCGAGGCCGGCTGGCACCGCCTGCCGATCGTCTGCTCCGACATCCCGGCCCTGCGAGCCGTCGCCGGCGAGGACGCGACGTACGTCGCGGCCGACGCCGACGGGGCGACGCTCGCGCGGGCGATCGCGCAGCGCCTCGAGTCCGATCCCATCGCGCGGCTGCACCGCCGCGGCCGGGAGCACGCGTGGCCGCGGGTGCTGGCCGAACACGTGCTACCTGCGATCCACGGGTGATCGCATGAAGTGCCTCGTCGCCATCGTCGACGCCACCCGTGACCGCGGACTGATCGAGGTCGCGGCGTCCCTCGTGGGCGCCGACGGCGAGATCGTCGTCGCCTCGGTCATCGAGGTGCCGGAGGGCGACACCCTCGCGTCCGCGCAGCCGCAGGCCCGCGCCCGGCGGCGCGAGCTCATGACGCTCGCCGCGCCGCGCACGATCCGGCCGCTCGTGACCGTCGCTCGCCAGGGCTGGGCCGCCATCACCGACGCGGCGCGCGAGGAGCGGCCCGATCTCCTGCTGATCGGATGGCGCCGGCCGGGCTGGGACTACCTCGGCACGACGATCGAGGACGTGCTCCGCGATCCGCCCTGCGACCTCGCGGTCGTGAAGGGACCGGCGGGCCGCGCCCGGCGGATCCTCGTGCCGGTCCGCGGCGGCCGCTACGCGGAGCTCGCCGCGAAGGTGGGCGTCGACCTCGCGCGCGCCCGCGGCGGGACCGTCACCCTGCTGCACGTCGCGCCGGAGGATCGCGCGTCCCGCCGGACGAGCGCGACGCTGTACCAGCTGGTGGGCGAGCGCGCGTTCGACGAGCGGGTCGACGAGCTGCTGACGCGCATCGGCGACGCCGAGCCGGTCATCACCGCCGAGCTCGATCGCCACGACCTCGTGGTGTTCGGCGCGAGCGGCGGCGCGGACCCCATCGGGCCGATCGCCCAGCGGATCATCGGCGAGGCGAAGGCCGCGATCATCGTCCGTACTCGCACACCCGTCGCCTCGAGCGTGTTCCTCGCACCGACGGCCCTGCCGATGGATCGCGGGCAGCGCAGCGCGGCCATCAGCGAGCTCGTCGACAAGTGGTTCGTCGAGAACACCTTCACCAGCGCGGAGTTCGCCGATCTCAACGCGCTCCGCGCGCAGAAGGAGAAGCTCGGGCTCACGATCTCCGTCGGGCTGCCGACCCTCAACGAAGAGGCGACGATCGCGAAGGTCATCACGGTGATCCGCAGCCGCCTGATGGAGCGCATCCCGATCGTCGACGAGCTGGTCGTCATCGACTCCGACTCGACCGACCGCACCCGCGAGATCGCGCGCGAGCTCGGCGTGCCGGTCGTCATCCACCAAGAGCTCCTGCCGGAGGCCGGTCCGGGCAAGGGCAAGGGCGAGGCCCTCTGGAAGAGCCTGTCGGTGCTGACCGGCGACATCGTCGCGTGGGTCGACACCGATGTCTCGAACTTCCATCCGAAGTTCGTGTACGGCCTGCTCGGACCGCTCCTCTTCCGTCCGGACATCGCCTTCACGAAGGCCTTCTACCGCCGGCCGCTCGACGTCGGCGGGGAGCTGCAGGCCACCGGGGGCGGACGGGTGACCGAGCTCATGGCCCGCCCGATCCTGAACATGTTCTTCCCCGAGCTCTCCGGGATGATCCAGCCGCTCTCCGGCGAGCAGGCCGGCCGCAGAAGCCTGCTCGAGCGGCTCCCGTTCTTCTCGGGCTACGGTATCGAGACGGGTCTGCTCATCGACGTCCTGCGGACGGCCGGACTCCGGTCGATCGCCCAGGTCGACATGAAGCAGCGGATCCACCGCAACCAGTCACTCATGGCGCTGTCGAAGATGTCATTCGAGATCGTGCAGGTCGCGATGAAGCGGCTCGGCGACGGCCGGGGCGAGCGGATCCTCGACGACGCGAACCTCACGATGAAGCTCATCTCCCCGACGCCCGAGGGCTTCCACCTCGAGGTGCAGGACATCAGCGTCATCGAGCGGCCTCCGATGATCACCATCCCGTCGTACCGGGATCGCCTCGCCCGCTAGGCATCGCCAACCGGGCTCAGGGGCCGTGCGGCGGGCTCGCCAGCGGCATCGTGTCCCGGAATCCCGTGCGGGCGATGCTCGCGCCGCCGTCGGCGCTCACCAGCACCAGCAGAATGTCGTACGGCCGGAACGTGGGACCGCCGACCGGGATCAGCGGGTGGCCGCCGATATTGAACGCGCCCTCGTAGTAGCACGCGTCGACCCGCGCGAGCGGTGAGGCCGAGGACGAGGGCGAGGACGAGATCACCACGCGCAGCGATCCACTTCCGTATCCCGTCGACTCCCACGACGCGATATCCGCCCGGTTCGAGATGAACGCGGCGGCGAGCCGGACGCCGGGATCGAGGCCCTGGACGAGCTTGAGACCGGCCGTCGCGCACGGCGCGTCCGCGGATCCTGATGCCACCGGGACCGGCGCCCGCGCGCACGCGTTGATTGCAAGGGCGATGAGCAGGGCGGCCGATCGCAGCAGCACGGTCTAGACGACGGCGGCGATCTTCTTCATCTGGCCCATCGCCCGATCGCGGTCCTGCTTCGCGAGGACGCGCTTGCGCAGGCGGAACGCCTTCGGGGTGACCTCGAGCAGTTCGTCGTCGGCGAGGAACTCGATCGCGTCGTCGAGCGACAGCGTGCGGATGCCGTCGAGCT
>JAXDLF010000163.1:0-4966 GCA_034666765.1 Chloroflexota bacterium | reverse complement strand
CGAAGCGAGCCCAGAGGCGGTCGCGCTCGGCGCCGGTGGCTGCACGGGCCCGGACGGCCCGGCTCCCGTCGGCCAGCCAGACCGTGGTGTCGGGCTGGGCCTGGAGATTGAGCCACCACGCCGGCTCTGAACGGCCCCAGCCGTTCATCGCCAGCGTGACGAGGTTGGGGCCATCCTCGAAGTACCCGACGATGGCGATCCGCGGCTCACCCGAGCGGCGTCCGACCGTGGCGAGTCGGAGCATCCCGAACTTGCTGCCGGTTTGCGGCCGGGAGAGGCCGAACCTTCCCCCGGTGAGGCGGTAGGCCGTGCGATGGAGCATCCAGACGATCCGGATGACGAACCGGGGTGGGATCCGCGGGGCCTCCCGGACCGCGGTCATGCCGCACCCGCCTTCGACGCCACGCCGATGGACGACCGGCCGACGACCGGGGACTCGTCAGGGCTCGCTGCCGCTTCAGCGGCAGCCTCGATCATGAGCGGAGCCTCCTTGCGGAACCCCTTGAAGGTCATCCACAGGCCGAGCGACAGCTCCCAGAAGAAGATCGGGGCGACGGCGATCGCGTGCCACGCGCTGCCACCGTCGGTGATGCCGAAGATGTAGCCGACGATCCACGAGGTGAAGAGGGGGGCGCCGATGAGGCCGAGGACGGGGATCGCCCGCGGGACGAGCCGAGACTGGTACATCAGCGTGCCCAGGAGGAAGGCGTTGAGGGCGGGAACGCCGGTCCCGAGGACGAAGGTCCAGTCGCGGATGGCGAGGAACGAGCTCTGGATCGTGACGAGGGTCGCCGAGTCGGCTCCGCCCGCACCCGTCTGGCGCAGGGTCACGATCGCGAACACGCAGACGATGCCGATGAACAGCGTCGCGGCCTCAAAGATCCGCGAGGCCACGAAGCCGATCGCCAGGCCCTCGTGCTGTCGCTTCACGACGGAATACAGCGCGACCGCGGTCCCGATGGCGGTGAGCCCGTTGACGATGTCGAGGAGCGCTCCGAAGCGCACCAGGGCGTCGTTGCCGCCGCCGAGGATGAAGTTGGGGTTATCGAAGACCGGGCCCTGGAGGAACACGGCCGGGATCGAGCTCAGGAAGGTGGCGAGATACAGGAGGCCTGCCACGAGCGCGGTCTTGCGCATCGTGCTCATCGAGGGTCGCTTCGTGCCGGATGTTCGTTCGTTGAGAGCCATTTCGATGTCCTTTCGTGGGTGAAGCTGTGTCTGGGGTGGGCGGGGTCGCCGGGTTGGCTGGCTCGCCTCGGAGGGGTCCTGTCAGTTGCCGCGAGTCACCGCCCCGACGATGACGGCGGTCGGACCGAGGTTGATGAGGGCCACGTCGCCGGCCGCAGCGGCTGACTCGATCGCCTCGGTGGAGGTGAGGGCCTGGCCGTTGACGTGGCCCGCGAACGGAAGCGGGTCCCCACCCGGCGACGTCCACAACGGAATGCAGGCGCCGCTGACGATGCCCGGGCCCGTGCAGAGAACGAAGAAGCCCTGGAGCTGGACGCTGTAGCTGCCATGGTTCTGGCTGGGGACGGCGCGGACGACGTGGTCGTGGAGGAACGCAGGCACATCGCCCTGAGGGATGTCGGCTTGGGGCGCCAGGACATAGAAGGGGGCCAGTTCCCTTGGCGTGGCGCCCTGGAAGCTCTGGTTCGAGAACGTCATGCGGACCTGGGCGCCGCCTGCCCAGACGTTCTCGTAGCAGCCGACACGACCGGTCTGCGGGCCGGTCACGTCGACGCAATTCGTCAGGCCCGCGCCGGTTGCGGGAGGAGCAGTGGCGAGACCAAGCGCCATGACGCCGAGTGCCATCGTCGCGATGAATGGGAGAGCCGTCGATCGAATACGGGTCAGGATCATGCTGTCGATCTCCTTGTTGGTCAGGACCTATCCGGCTTCACAGCCGGTCGCCATCGTTTGGTCGCCATCGACGCGAGTCACTGAAACCAGCGGCAGGCCGAGGTCGCGTACTCGTTGGAGCACGCCGTGGAGTGCCGCCTGGTCGGCGATCGGGCCACTGATGACGGTGATTCCGTCGGCGTCACGGCCCACGCTCAGTCCGTCGAACCAGGCGGCCCAATGCGCGTCGAGGTGCCCCGTGAGCCGGATCTCGTAGCGCCCGGCCTCGTCGGGGTGGGGTGTGGGGGTGGGACGATCGGTCATTCCGCTCCTCGTGCGTGTTGCCAGCTGGAGCTCCGGTCGGCAGCACCGACCTGACTCACTGGGGACACCGTGGAGGCGGATGTGATGAGCGCGCATCACCACACGTGATGAGCGAGGTGATGAATCGGCGGGTCGCCCGGCGGCCGCCGGTGGGGGCCGCGGCGAAGGTCTACGCGCTGGGCCGGCCGTCTCGCGTTCGCAAAAGGAGGCCGAGCTCGGCGGCACGCCGGACGGCAGCCCGTCGGTTGTTCACGCCGAGCTTTGCGTAGATGTTCCTGGTGTGGGTCCGCACGGTGGCCAACGACACCGTGAGCTCGCGCGCGATATCCGGCCCCGCGAGATCGCTTTCCAGGAGCCGGAGAACGTCGAACTCTCGTTCGCTGAGCGACTCGATCAATGGTTGATCGACCGGCGTCCGGGTCGCCGGCGCGACCGTCGCGGCCAGGAGCCGTCGCACGTAGCGGGATGCGTTCTGCCCCTTTCCGGCCTGCCGCAGCAATGCCGCCATGGTCGGCCCTTCGTCGGCGATGACCCGGATGTAGCCTTCCGGCTCGGCGAGTGCGAGCGCCCGCTCCAGGGACGCCAGCGCGTCGGGCAGGTCGTTGCGGGCGCGACTGGCGAGAGCGTGGACGACCAGGATCTCGATCACGCTTCCCGCCCGTTTGCCGCTCTCCGCCGCCACCAGCAGGCGCTCCAGGAGACCGATCGCCTCTCCGATCCTGTCGTCGGAGCGATCGCGAGCTCCCTGGGCGAGGATCAACCTGGCCAACGTGATGTGTTCGAACTCCCGGACATAGTCGAGCGCGTCCCCGGCGGAGAGGCCGCGCTTGCGCGCCCAGCTCCGCGCCTCGGACAGCCGCCCATTGGCGATCCACGCCCGGGCCTTCAACGCACCGACCGGGCGAACCTCGGGCGAGTAGTCCGTGGTGTACAGGCGGTCGGCCTCGGCCAGGAGCTGGAGGGCCGCCTCAGGATTGCCCTCGGCCTGCTGGATCCCGGCAGCGGCGACGCGCGATCGATAGGGGTTCTGCGGCAGGCCGTTCGCCTCGCCCAGGTCCGCGGCCTGTTGCAGGTGCCGGGCGGCGCCCGCGAGGTCATCACGCTGGCAGAGGATCTCGCTGATCCCCACGTGCATGTCGGCGGCGCCGCGCAGGGTCACGTCTCCTGGGTCCGCCGCAAGCTCCAGGCCGCGCTCGTACGTCAGCATCGCGTCGTGAAGACGGCCCTGCGCGATTCGCATGTCGGCCAGGGCGAGGGAGACCCCGATCGCGTCCGATCGGAACCCGGCCTTCTCGATCCGTGCCAGCGCACCGGCGTACAGGCCCGATGCCGCTTCGAGATCTCCGTTCGTCCAGTAGGCGAGGCCGAGAAGCGCCGACGCGGCACCCTGGCCGAGGTCGTCGTCCGCGTCGATGAGCTCGAGCGCGCGGCGGGCGTGGGCGATCGTCCCCGCGACGTCGCCGCGCAGGCGGGCCAGGCCAGCTCGGTGGATCGCGAGCGCGCCCGGGAGCCTCCGGAACGCATCCTCGTCCGCGACGACCATCGCCACCGGGCGCTCGCCCGCCTCGCCCGGTGCCCCGGCCGCCATGACCTCCAGCCAGCGCTCGGCGTCTCGAAGGCGGGATTCGACGCCCTCCGTCTCGCCTCTCACCAGGATGGATCCGGCGTACCCGTTGCTCAGCACCGGCCGGGCCCGGATCAGCTCGTCGGGGAGTGCGTCCAACCAGCGACGGAGCGTCGCCTCCTGGCGGCCGCGGCCGCTCGCCGGCAAGGCGAGCTCGATGAGATCCGCGGCGCGTCCGAAGTCGCCGCCCGCGATCGCATGCCGGATCGCCTCGCCACGCTCACCGGTCCGCTCGAACCATTCGGCCGCGCGCCGATGCAGCGCCGGCATGTCGTCGGGCCGTTCGTCGCGGAGGTGCGCCTCGAGTACGTCGGCGAACAGATGGTGGTAGCGATACCACTCGCGCCGGTCGTCCAACGGGACGAGGAGCAGGTTCTGGCGCTCGAACGCCTCCAGCATGGCCTTTCCGCCACGTTGTCCGGTGACGGCATCGGCCAGGGAGCCGTTCAGCCGGCTGAGAATCGAGGTCTCCAGCAGGAAGGTACGGACCTGTTCGGGCTGGCGCTGGAGGACCTCCTCGACGAGGTAGTCGACGATGTATCGGTCGTCTCCGGCAAAGCGCGCGATGAAGCCGGCGATGTCGTCGCGCCCCTGCATCGATAGCCCGGCGAGCTGGATGGCGGCGATCCAGCCTTCGGTCCGGCTCTCCAGCACCGCGACATGCTGTGGCGTCAGCCCGAGGGTCATCACCCCGTTCAGGAACGCGCTGGCCTCGTCGGGCATGAAGCGCAGATCGACCGCACGAACCTCGACCAGGTCTCCCCGCGCGCGCAGGCGGGCCAGCGGCAGCGCCGGGTCGGCGCGCGTGGCGATCACGAGGTGCACCTGCGCCGGCAGATGCTCGAGCAGGAACGCCATCCCGACCTGGATCTCGGGGTTATCGATCTCATGGTAGTCGTCGAGGACCAGCGCGACGTCATGGGGCAGCGCGTTGAGCTCATTGAGCAGCGGAACGAGAACGGCTTCGATGGGCCGCTCGCGCGACTCGAGGAGCGCCAGCGCCTCCGCGCCGATGGTGGGCGCCACGGTCCGCAGCGCGGCGATCACCTGCGTCCAGAACGCAACGGGATCGTTGTCGCCGGGATCGAGCGAGAGCCAGGCGCTGATCGATCCGTCGGCCGGCGAGTCTTCCAACCATTCGGCCAGGAGCGTGGACTTGCCGAACCCGGCCGGGGCCGA
>JAXDLF010000162.1:0-8302 GCA_034666765.1 Chloroflexota bacterium | reverse complement strand
GAGGCCCCCCAGCCGGTCACGGACCGGCTCCCGGAGCGCCTCGAGGGGGTGCCGCTCGTGCAGCGGGAGCGGGCCGTCGGGGATCCGGACCGGGATCCGGTCGTACCCGACGATCCGCGCGACCTCTTCGATGATGTCCTCGGCGATGCCGATGTCCGTGCGGATGGCCGGTGGCGTCACCACGAGCGTGTCCTTGGACTCGGCGGACTGGAAGCCGAGGCGCGAGAGCGCGTCGAGCGACTCCTCGCGCGGGATCTCGACTCCCAGCACGCGCGGGATGTCGCTGAACTTCAGCCGGACGTTCGGCCGCGGACGCGGTGCGGGGTACACGTCGACCGCGCCCACGAGCTTCGCCCCGGCGTGCTCCACGAGGAGGTGGACCGCCCGCGCGAGCGCGAGTGGGACGAGCTCGGGACTGAGGGCCAGCCGGAAGCGCGCGCTGGCCGCGCTCTGCTGCGACAGGCCGAGCTTCGCGGCCGTGCGGTCGATGCCACGCGGCTCGAAGCTCGCGCACTCGAGCGCGATCCTCGTGGTGGTCGGCCGGATCTCGGAGTCCTCGCCGCCGAGGATGCCCGCGATCCCGAGCGATCGCTCGTCGTCGGCGATGACCAGGACGTCGGGCGACAGGATCCGCTCGACGCCGTCCAGCGTCTTCAGCGACTCGCCGCTCCGGGCGCGGCGCGCCACGAGCGAGCGGCCCTTCAGCCTGTCCGCGTCATATGCGTGCAGTGGCTGGCCGAGCTCGAGCATGACGTAGTTGGTGATGTCGACCGCGTTGTGGATCGGCCGCATGCCGGCGGCGACGAGCCGCTCCTGCATCCACTTCGGCGACGGGCCGACGACCACGCCTTCCAGGTACGCCGCGCCGAAGCGGGGGCACCCGTCGGGGTCGTCGATGCGGACGTCCAGGAGCGCGCGATCGAGCTCGTAGCGCAGCTTCGCCAGCTTGGGCTCGTGCAGCGCGACGCGCTGCACCGCGGCGACCTCGCGCGCGATGCCGACCACGCCCATGCAGTCGGGACGGTTCGGCTGCAGCTCGAGGACCAGCACCGGATCGCCGAGGGCGTCCGCGAGCGGCTGGCCGACGGTGAGCGTGCTGTCGAGGATGAGGATGCCCTCGTGATCGTCGCCGATCCCGAGCTCCTTCTCCGAGCAGACCATCCCCTCGCTCATGATGCCGCGCATCTTCCTCGGCTCGAGGGTCAGCCACCCGTCACCGTGCCCGTCGCGGAGCTTCGCGCCGACCTCGGCGTACGGGACGACGTCGCCGGCCTTGATGTTCATCGCCCCGGTCACGACCGTCTTCTCCCGGCCCGGGCCGTACTCGACGGTCGCGAGCTGGAGGTTGTCGGCGTTCGGGTGCTTCTCGAGCGAGGCGATCCTCCCCACCCAGACGTGCTCCCAGCCGCCGCCCGGACGCTCGATGCGATCGACCTCGGTGCCGCTCATGTGCAGCCCGCGGCCGATCTCGTCCGCCGACCCGCGCGCCTCGACGTACTCGCGCAGCCAGGACAGCGGGACCCGGATCGTCGGCATCAGACCGATTCCAGGTAGCGCAGGTCGTTCTGGTGGAACAGCCGGATGTCGGGCGTGCCGGTGAGCAGCCCGGCGAGCCGGTCGACGCCGCCACCGAAGGCGAACCCCTGGTACTTCTCGGGGTCGTAGCCGACGCGACGCAGCGCGTCGGGATGGACCATGCCGCACCCCGCGGCTTCGATCCAGCCCGAGCCCCAGCACGTCGGGCAGCGGCCGCCGTCCTTCACGCCGGTGCCATCGCAGACGAAGCAGTCGAAGGCGATCTCGGCCGACGGCTCGGTGAACGGGAAGTAGTCCGGACGGAAGCGGACCTTGCGGTCCCCGCCGAACAGCTGGCGCGCGAAGCTGAACAGCACGCCCTTGAGGTCGGCCATCGAGAGCTTCTCGTCGATCGCGAGCCCCTCGTACTGGAAGAAGATGCTCTCGTGGGTCGCGTCGGTCGCCTCGAACCGGTAGCACCGGCCCGGGACGATGACGCGGATCGGCGGCTTGCGCTGCTCCATGACCCGGATCTGCATCGGCGACGTGTGCGTGCGGAACAGCATCGGCCGCGCCGGGTCATCGCCGAGCGGATTCGACGCCCAGAGGGTGTTGAACTTGTCGCGCGCCGGATGGCCCTTCGGGATGTTGAGCGCCTCGAAGTTGTAGTAGTCCCACTCGATCTCGGGGCCCTCGACGGCCTCGAAGCCCATGCTCAGGAAGATCCGCGAGATGTCGCGGATGGTCCGCGAGATCGGGTGCAGCCGGCCGAGGCGAACCGGCCGGCCCGGGAGCGTGAGGTCCAGGGCCTCGCCTCCCAGGCTCGCCGCGAGCGAACGGTCCCGGAGGGTCTTCTCCCGTTCGGCCAGTGCGGCCTCGATCCCGGCCTTCGCGCGGTTCAGCGCGGCGCCCGCGGCCGGACGCTCCCCGGCGGGCAGCGCGGCGAGCCCCTTCACCCGGGCGGTGAGCTCGCCGTCCTTGCGGCCGACGTAGCGGACCCGGACGGCGTCGAGGGCGGCCTCGTCCGTCGCGTCCGCGATCTCCCGCAGCGCGCCCTCGGTCAACGTCGCCAGCTCGCGCTCTTCGGTCATGACACTCCTTCTCGCGGGCAACAAAAAAGCCCTCGTCCGCTCGGGACGAAGGCTGACCTCCGTGGTACCACCCGTGTTCCGGCCACCGCGCGGGCGACCGACACTTCGTTCTGAGCGATAGCGGGCTCATCCCGGATCGGCTTTTCTGCCGATCGGCTCCGGAGCGAATTCCCGGTGTCCACTTCGGGGTCAGCTCTCAGTCGATGGCTGACCGTCCCTGTCGAGCGACCTTTCGGTACTGCTCTCCGTCCTGCTCGTGTCGTCCGCAGCGGCCTTCGCCGCTCCGGCCTCCACAAGGCCTTCGCCGTGTTAGCTCTTCGGCGTCTCCGCCTTGAGCTTATTCTCGCGCACCAGGTCAACGTAGTGGCGGAAGATCTTCGGGTCGTTGACCGCCATGTCCGCGAGGATCTTGCGGTCGAGCCCGACGCCGGCCTGCCGCAGCGCCGACATCAGCCGGCTGTACGACACCCCCGCCTCGCGGGACGCCGCGTTGATGCGCGCGATCCAGAGCGCGCGGAACTGGGCCTTGCGGGCCCGGCGGTCGCGGTAGGCGTACGAGAGGGCGTGGATCGCCGCTTCGCGGGCCGGACGGACGAGCTTGCGCTTGGCCCCCCGGCGGCCCTCGGCCTCGTGCAGGAGCTTCTTGTGCTTCCGGTGCGCGGCGACGCCGCGCTTGACCCGTGACATCGGCTAGCCCTTCCCGAGGTTCGGCAGGAGCTTCTTCACGATGCGCACGTCGGCCTTGTCCACGAGGCCCTTGCCGGCGTGGCGGCGCTTGCGCTGCGGCGACTTGTGCGCGTTCAAGTGGCCCTTGAAGGCCTTGGCTCGGGCGATCTTGCCCGATCCGGTCATCTTGAACCGCTTCTTCGCGCCGCTGTGGCTCTTGAGCTTGGGCACAGTGATACCGACTCCTTCGACTACGCGGGAGGCCTAGTGTACGCGATTCCCCGTTGGCGGACGAGTCGGCGCCGGTGCCGCGGGCGCAGCAGCCGCGGGTCGAATCCCAGGAGCCGGAGCCGCGGGAGCGGTCGGCCGTGATGGGACCGGCGACGGCGTCGCGGGAGCCGGCCGTTGAGCCGCCGGAACCGCAGCGGCGGGACGCGACCCTTGCGGAGACGGCGAGTTGGCCGGCGACTGCGACGCCGGCGCCGGTCCCGCGGGCGCTGCGCCGGCCGCGGCGCCAGGGACGTTCTGCACCTGGGGCGCGCGCACCGGGTTCATGACCATGATCATCTGCCGGCCCTCGAGCAGCGGCATGCGCTCGATGATGCCGTGGTCCTTGAGCTTCTCGCCGACGGCGAGCAGGAGCGCGCGTCCGCGGTCCGGATGGGCCATCTCGCGGCCGCGGAACCGCACCGTCACCTTCAGCTTGTCGCCCTCGTCGAGGAACCGCGCGGCGGCCTTGATCTTCGTCTCGATGTCGTGATCGTCGATCTTCGGCGCCATGCGGATCTCTTTCCAGGTGACGGCGCGCTGCTTCTTCTTGGCGTCCTTGGCCTTCTGCTGCTCCTCGTACCGGTACTTCCCGAAGTCGAGGATCTTGGCGACCGGCGGGGTCGCGTTCGGCGCGATCTCGACCAGGTCCCAGCCCTCGCTCTGGGCGAGCTGAAGGGCGCGGGGGGTCGGTACAACGCCTAACTGGGATCCGTCGGCGCCGATGAGGCGGACGGTGGGAACGCGGATCTGGTCGTTGATGCGGAGCTCGGGAGCTATCGGCTCGCTCCGCGGTCAGAAGACGTGTTGATCAGACCGAAAGGATATCACCCGGCCAGAAAGCCCTGCAGTCGCCGCTTCGCGGCGGGCCATTCCTCGGCGATCACGCTGAAGACGACGCTCGTGCGCAGGCGCCCGTCGGCGAGAATCCGCTCGTTCCGGAGCTCCCCTTCCTTCATCGCGCCCAGGCGGGCGATGGCGTCCTGCGACCGCTCGTTGCGTTTGTCCGTCTGCAGCCATACCCGGGTGGCCCGGAGGGTCTCGAAGGCGTGCGTCATGAGGAGCAGCTTCGACTCGGTGTTTACCGGCGTCCGCCGGGCGCCCTTCCCGTACAGCGTGTACCCGATCTCGATCGTGCGGTTCGGCGGATCGATGTGCGCGTACCGGGTCGTCCCGACGAGCTCGCCGTCGGCCTTCCGGATGACGGCGAACGGCAGCTGCTGGCCGAGGATGGCCTGGTCCAGGGCCCAGCGGATGTACCTCGTGTAGCCCTCGAGGCCGGCCGGCCGCGGGACCATGTGGGTCCAGATGTCATCCTCGTCCGCCGCCGCGAAGAGGGCCGCGGCGTGCTCCATCCGCAGCGGCTCCAGGCGGACGTGCGTGCCCTCGAGGGTCACCGGCCGCGGATCGAAGTCCGGACGCGCCCGCCCTTTGACCAGGCCCATCTTCACGTCGTCGACGAAGTCGTCCTCGTCGTCGCGGCCGACCCCGTCGCGCTCGATGCCCTCGACCTCGAAGCCCACCGCCTTGTACATCCAGATCGCGCGGTCGTTGAAGCCCACGACGCTGAGGCCGATCCGGTGCAGGCCGAGCTCGTCGAAGAGGTAGCGGACCTCGAGCTCGAGCGCCTCCCGGCCGAGATGCTTGCCCCAGCGGGCGGGATCGCCGATCCCGATGCCGATCTCGGCGCTCTTGCCCTTCGGGTGATGGTCGCGGTAGTTCGCGAAGCCCACCGGCAGGCCCTCGTGCTCGATGATCCACGCGGCGGACTCGCCCGGCCGCGACATCCGGTCGATCCACGAGCGTCCCTCGGATTCCGCGAAGGGCCCCGGCGCCCTGGCCCACTGGTACCGCCGAAACTCGGCGTCGCTCCCCCACCGCACGAGGTGCGGCAGGTCGGCCATGGTCATCGGACGGAGGGTGACGTTCGCGCCGCGAAGGGTCGGGGTCGTCACGCCTCGGCCAGGAGCGTGGGTCCGCCCTCGGGCCGCACGAAATCGGGCGGCAGCTGCTTGCTGTCGCGCTCCGCGACGAGCCGCTCGACGATCGCGGCGCGCGCGACGCCGCGCTCTTCGTCGCGCGACCCGCGCGTGCGGACCGAGACCTGGCGCGCGGCCGCCTCGCGGTCGCCGACCACCAGGATGTAGTTCGCCTTTCGCTCCGTCGCCTCCTTGATGCGCGAACGCATGTCCCCGGCCTGCGCGTCGAGGTTCACGCGAAGCCCCCTGCCCCGAAGCTCGGCCGCGACCTCCTCGGCGTACGGGCGCGCGCTCTCGCGCACCGGGATGACCGCGACCTGCTCCCACGCGAGCCACAGCGGGAAGTTGCCGGCGTAGTGCTCGATGAGCCCGCCGACGAACCGCTCCATGCTGCCGAGGAGCGTGCGGTGGATCATCACCGCGCGCTCGCGCTGGCCCTGGTCGTTCACGAAGGTCACGTCGAACCGCTCGGGCAGGTTGAGATCGATCTGGATCGTCGGCCCCTGCCACTCGCGGCCGATGGCGTCGCGCATCTTGATGTCGATCTTCGGCGCGTAGAAGACGCCGCCGCCCTCGTCGAGCTTGTACGGCACTTCCCGCACGCCGAGCGCCTGGCGCAGCGCCTCCTCGGCCTTGTCCCAGAGGTCGTCCGTGCCGAGGCGCTTCTCCGGCCGCGTAGCCAGATAGACCGCGGGATCCCGGTAGCCGAAGATCGAGAGGAACTCCATGGCCAGGTCGAAGACCTTGCCGACCTCCTCCTGCACCTGGTCCCACGAGCAGAAGAGGTGCGAGTCGTCCTGGGTGAAGCCACGGACGCGCAGCATCCCGTGGAGGGCGCCGCCGCGCTCGTACCGATACACCGTGCCCAGCTCGCCCATGCGCAGCGGCAGGTCGCGGTACGAGTGGATCTTCGACTGGAACACCTTGATGTGGCCGGGACAGTTCATCGGCTTGATCCAGAAGTTCTGGTTCTCGTCGAGCACCAGCGGCCCGTACATGTTCTCGCCGTACTTCTCGAGATGCCCCGACCGCTGGTAGATCTTCTCCGACGCGATGTGCGGGGTGTACACGAGGGTGTAGCCCCGCTTGCGATGCTCGGCGCGCCACCACGTCTCGATCTCCTCGCGGACGACCGAGAGGTTCGGCAGCCACAGCACGAGGCCCGATCCGAGCTCCTCGTCGATGCGGAACAGCTCCAGGTCGCGGCCGAGCGCGCGATGGTCGCGGCGCTCGATCTCCTTCAGCCGCTCCAGATACGCGTCGAGCTCCTGCTGGGTCGGCCAGACGGTCCCGTACACGCGCTGGAGCTGGGCGTTGTGCTCGTCCCCGCGCCAGTACGCCCCGGCGACCGACATGAGCTTGAACGGTCCGATCGCCCCGGTCCGCTCGACGTGGGGGCCCCGGCAGAGGTCGACGAACGTGTCGTGCCGGTAGATGCCGACCTTGCCGTCCGTGATCGTCTCGTCGAGCTTCTGGATCTGGTCGACCTTGTAGTCCTGCTGCTTCGCCTGGAAGAACCGGAGCGCCTGCGGGACGTCCATCTCGCTGCGCTCGAACGGCACGTCCTTCTTCACCATCGCGCGCATCCGCGCTTCGATCTTCGCCAGATCGTCGGGCTGGAGCGCGCGCGGGAGGTCGAAGTCGTAGTAGAAGCCGTCGGTGACCGGTGGCCCGAATCCGAACTTCGCCTCCGGGAAGAGCTCGAGCACCGCGCCAGCCATCACGTGCGCGGTCGAGTGGCGCAGCGCATAGAGCTCGTCGGATCCGTGATCCGGCTTGCGCGACATCTGCGTGTCCTTGTTCGCCATCTCGCCCTCCACGTGATGTGACCATCACTGGGACGAGATCACTCTCGCGGTTCCACCCAGTTTCCCCGGGGTACCGGGGCGCTCACTTCGATGACGCTCGGCGGTGGTGTCCTTCGCTTCGATCGCGCCGGCTTCCACTGTCCCGGCTCGCTGAGCGATCGCGCTGCGGAGGCCTGGTCCGCGTCGTCGCGCTTCGGACGATATTAGCTGCCGACATCCTCGGGAGCGCGGAATCGCATCGCGGACCAGGTGTCGTCGATCGCGACGAGCGAGACGCCGGTGAGCTCGTGCTTCTCCATCGCCGCATGCAGGGTGTCGCGGTTCAGATCGGTGCCGGCCTTCGTGCCGCCCTTCGGGTAGCAGACCCAGAGGATCGCCTCCTCCTCGAGGGCGCCGAACGAGGTGGCCAGGCGCTTCAGCTCGCCGCTGTCGCGGACGAACGCGACGACCACGTCCGCCGACGTGCCGCGCTTGTCCCCGACCGTCGCTCCGGCGGGCAAGGGGTCGAGCTTTTTCGCGTAGCCGATCGGTGCGTTGAGCAGCAGGACGCGCGCGTCAGGCTTGATGAGGAGCTTGTTCGCCAGATCGCTCATCGGCCGACTCTAGGGGCTCGCCCGCCCGGTCGGGCTGGGTGATCGGCAGGGCCACGAAGAACGTGGTCCCCTGCCCCGGCCCGTCGCTCGCGGCCCAGATCCGCCCGCCGTGCGCGGTGACGATCTCGCGCGCGATAGCCAGCCCGATCCCCTCGCCGTCGACCGAACCGGTCTGCGCGGTGCTGCGGTAATAGCGCTCGAAGATCCGATGCAGCTCGTCGGCCGGGATGCCGCGCCCGTGATCGATCACCGCGAGCACGACCTCGGACTCCGCGCGCTCGATCGTGACCTCGACCTCTTGGTCGGACGGGGAGAACTTGACGGCGTTGCCGACGAGATTGCCGATGACCTGCTCGACGCGGCTGCGATCCGCGCGGACGGTG
>JAXDLF010000161.1:0-4995 GCA_034666765.1 Chloroflexota bacterium | reverse complement strand
CCAGGCGATCGCGGCCCACGTGAGCCACGCCTTCGCGATCGATCTCCTGCAGGCCGAGCGCGCCCGGGGCGCCCGGCTGTCGATCGAGACGTGCCCGCAGTACCTCCACCTGCGGGAGGACGAGGTGCTGGAGCTCCGCGGATTCCGCAAGTTCACGCCACCGGCGCGGGCCCGATCGGATCAGGACATCGATGAGATGTGGCGACGGGTGTCGGCGGGCCCGGTCACGCACATCTCCACGGATCACGCCCCCTCGACCCGAGCGCAGAAGACCGATGGCTCGATCTGGGACGTGCACTTCGGGCTACCCGGCGTCGAGACGACGTTCAGCCTGCTCATCAGCGCCGCCATCGAGGGCCGCCTCACGCTCGAGCGGGTGGTCGAGCTGACGAGCGACGCCCCCTCGCGCCTCTACGGGCTGCAGCCGCACAAGGGACTGCTGGAAGTGGGGGCGGATGCCGACTTCGCACTCGTCGATCTTTCCGCCGACCGCGTCCTGCGCGACGAGGACGTCATCTCCCGGGCCGGCTGGACGCCGTACGCGGGCCGGCGGGTCAACGGAGAGCTCCGGGCGACGTACTCCCGGGGCGTCGAGGTCGCGCGCGATGGGCGGCCCATCGGGGAGCCGGGGCACGGTCGCTACCTGGCCGGACGGGGCGCGCGGGCCGCGACTACGTAGCGCGCTTCTTCTTCTTGGCCGTCACGCGTTTGGTCTTCGCGGGGCGGCGCGGCACCGATCCGCGGCCGCCACGCGGTGGCCGCTCCTCGGCGGTCGCGCGGCGAATGATCTCCTTGACGACGAGCGGCGCGCGTTCGGTGTGGCGCTTGAGGATCGCGATGGCGCGCTCCCACTTGCGTTCGCGCAGCGCCTCCAGGAGGTCGCGATGGTCCTTCTGGCGCTCGACCATCAGGCGGCGCTCGAGCGGGAAGGTCGTGCGCGCGATGAGCTGGCGGCCTAGGCCCACGTAGATGTTGGACCGCGATGCCGCGACGAGCGCTTCGTGGAAGGCCGCGCTGGCGCGCCGGTACGACGCGGAGTCGAGCGTCCGTAGCGCCAGGGACCCCGCTTCGAAATGCCGCTCGAGCTCGGCGATCAGCTTCGCGTCGACGTGCTTGACCGCGAGGCGCAGGGCCTCCACCTCGATGAGGCCCCGGACGCGGTAGGTGTCGCGAAGATCGTCGAACTTCGGGGTCGCGACGACGGCGCCGTAGTGCGCTCGCAGCTCGAGGAGGCCCTCGGATGCGAGCGCGAGGAACGCCTCGCGCACCGGGGTCGGGCTCACGTCGAGCTGCGCGGCGACGTCCTGCTGCTGCAGGCGGGTTCCCGGCGCGAGCACGCCGCTGATCACCTGCTCGCGGAGGGCCTCGACGACCGCGTCCTTCTTGGTCATGAACCGCGTGCTCATCGCCGCACCGCTGTCGTGATCATCGCGCGGGCCTCCGGGGACGGGTGCGCCCAGTGGATGCCGCGCTGGTTGGGGCGCACACCGGACACCTGACCCAGGCGATGCAGGTCCTGCGACAGCAGCACGACCGCGCCGAGCGCGTCGACCACCGGAACGTCGTCGATCCGCATGGCGCCCATGCTCCACGCGAGCTCGGCGAGGATCATCTGCCCGGCGACGATGACATCCGCGCCGTCCCGGATGAGGGCCCGGCAGCCCTCGTCGAATCGCTCGCGCAGCGACGAGGTCCCGAATGCCGCGAGCGTGTCGTCGTACCCCACCCCAAGGTCGCGCGTCGGCCCGACGGATCCGGGAACGTGGTGCTCGAGCCGCTCCTTCATGAGCGGCAGGACCGTCGGGTTGAACGCGAGAATGCCCACGCGGGACCCCAGGCAGCGCGCCATGAGACTCGCCGCGAGGCCGTAGCCGACGACCGGAATGTTCACCAGCGTTCGCGCCGCCTGTAGGCCCGGCTCCTGGAGCGTGACGATCGCGAACGCGTCGGCCCCGCTCTCCTCGGCCTCGATCGCGCACGCCGCGATGTTCGCCGCCTCGACCAGCTCTCCGGCGATGTACCGCGTGAGCACCGCGGGCGACGAGCCCTCCGGATAGAGACTGGGCGGCAGACCGCGGAACTCGACCACGGTGTCCGCCGCGGCGATCTCCTTCGCGTGACGCTCCATGGAGGCGTAGTACGGCGCGGTCGCGGCCACTCGGGGAACAAGGCCCTGGAACCAGATGCGCACCGGTCGGCAGTCTACGTGGCGAGCGGCGGTCGACGCACCCGCCTCTGTCAGGTGGCCTTCGGGTTCATCATCGCGAGCATCGCGAAGCCGCCGGTTCTCCAGGCCCGGACCAGCAGGACGCCGGCGAGCGCCATGAACAGCACGTTGAGCCCGGTCGTGTGGTTCAGCGACAACGACGGCTCGGCGACGAGTGCGTTGCGCTCTTGGGGGATGAGACCGAGCGCGCCGAACAGCACCTCCACGACGAGACCGGCGACGGCCATCGCCACGTAGAACGTGCCGAAGAGAAAGAGCGTCATGCGCGTGCCGTAGTAGCGGCGCTTGATCGACAGGATGGGCAGGATCAGCAGGTCGGCGAAGATGAAGCTGATCACTCCGCCGAAGCTGATGCCGTTGTTCCAGAGCACCGCGGCCAGCGGCACGTTCCCGATGGAGCACACGAAGCTCACGATGGAGACGACGGGGCCGACGATCGGACCCCATACGAACGCCAGCCGCGGCTCGTCACTGAGGAAGAACACGCTCCAGAACGACTCCGGGACCCAGGCGGCAAGGGCACCGGCGATGAGCAGTCCCAGCGCGATGTCGCGGATGACCGACGCCCAGTCCATCACGAACAGGTGACTGATCGCCGTGAAGCCGTTGGAGGAAAAGATCTTCCGGGCCAGCGTGCCCTCCGCGACCGACATGTCCATGTTCGCGTGCCCGTCCATGTAGCCGCGCAGACCTTTCTCGGCCTGGGCTCGCGCGTCGGTGACCAACCGCTCCTTCAGGAACAGGCGGAACAGCACCGCGAGGACGACGATCATGACGACGCCGCCGGTGAGCTCGGCGGCCATGAACTGCCAACCCATCAGGATCACCAGAATCACCCCGAGCTCGACCACGAGGTTCGTCGACGCGATCTCGAAGGTCATCGCCGCCGTGAAGTTCGCGCCCTTCTGGAACAACGATCGGGCGAGCGCGACCGCGGCGTACGAACATGACGAGCTCGCCGCGCCCAACAGGGCGGCCACGGTGAGCGTGCGCGGCGAGTCATCGGGCAGCAGCCGGCTCAGCTGGGCCTTCGAGACGACCGCCTGAACCACGGCGGACAACGTGAAACCGAGGATGAGGGCCCAGAGGATCTCCCAGGTCATGGCGAGGGAGATCGACAGCGCGCGGGCGATCGGGTCGAGGAGGATCACGGTCCCGCCGGCCACCCTAGCGGGGCCCGCGACGGCGCGGACCCCGCCTCCGCGCCTCGGCTAGCGCGAGCTGCCTGTTCCGGCCTTCTGCTCGGCGCCGCCCTGGGAACCGGACCGCTCCGCGGGGCCGGTCGACCCGCTCGATCCGGCCGATGCGGTCGCGCCGCCGGTGCTCGCTGCCGCCTTGCCATTCCCGTTCCCCGACCCGTTGCCGCCGTTGCCGCCGTTGCCCTGGACGGCTTGCCGCTGCACCTCGATGCGCTTCGGCTTCACCGACTCCGCCTTGGGGAGCCGGATGATGAGCACGCCGTTCTCCATGCGCGCGTCGACGCCGTTCGGGTCGATCTCGGTCGGCAACGTGAACGCCCGCTGGAAGACGCCGGTGATCCGCTCCTGACGGAGCATCTCGCCCTGATGCTCCTCGCGGTCCGCGCGGACCTCCGCCCTGATCATCACGCTGTTGTTCGTCGTGGTGACCTCGACGTCGGCGGCATCCGCACCGGGGATCGCGGCATCGACTTCGATCGAGTCAGGTGTTTCGTGGATGTCCACCGGGAACCCGCTCGTGATCGGCACCGGCAGGCCGTCGGTGAAGGCGTCCTCGAAGAGCTGCTGGAACGCGTCGCGAAGCGTCGTCGTGTGGTTGGGGCGCCAGCGGGTGACTGCCATGGTCGAACTCCCCTCGCAAATTGAGTGCGGCGCACGTCGCTGCATGAACGCTGCTGTGTCCGGTCGCGGACACGCTCATCCCGCGGTCACGCGGAGTCGCCGGCGGACCGGAAGACGAAGAGCGCGAGAGCGAGCGCGAGGACGACCCCGGCGTTGACCGCCAGCTCGATCATCTCGCGCTGGAAGTCGACGTCCGACCGGGCGCCGCGCAGCGTCGCTTCCGCGCCGACCGCGAGGATCCGCCGCGTGGCCGAGATGATCCCGATGTAGAGGAACGGACGGAGCGAGGTGTGGCCGCCCGCCAGGTACGTCCGGACGGTGCCGAGGACCTCCATGATGATGAGCACGAGCAGCAGATCGTTGACGAACGTGATCAGGCGGAGCGGGAAGTCCGCCTCGCCGGAGACGAAGATCGCCACCGAGTAGAAGGCCATCGCCAGTGCCGCCACGAGGAACAGCACCGCGATGACCAGGTAGACGAGTCCATCGACGCGGTCGAGCAGCGCCGTCCAGCGCAGCCGCGCCGGCTGTCTCTCGCTCACCGGGCCTCCTGGCTCAGCTACCGCCGGGCATGCGCCTCCGAGCCGCTCGCGGCGTCGATCATCCCGTGGAGGTGGGCCACGGCCTGCTCGATGTCGAGGTACTTGTACTGGCCGGCGCGGCTCTCGGCGGCGAGGAGCCCGCAACGGTGCACCTTCTGGAAGTCACCGTAGGGGAACTTGTAGCGCTCCTTCGTCTCCTCGCCGGCTTCGTCGTCGATGCCGAGGTGCCACTTCGCGTACTCGGACCAGCCCTCGTCCTCGATGAATCGGTTCTCGGCCGCGGCCGTCGGCTGGTGCTCGCTCCAGGCATCCCGCTCGTCGTCGACGAAGCGGCCGTCTTCGATCAGGGCCTTGGCGTGGGTGAAGGCACGCTCGTTGAGGCGGGTGGCCATCGTCTCACCGTCCC
>JAXDLF010000160.1:0-3011 GCA_034666765.1 Chloroflexota bacterium | reverse complement strand
CGATCCGCGCAAGGTGCTCGAGGTCGCGGGCGCCGAGACGACCCTCATCGCCCCCCGGCCCGGCGAGGTGCAGGGGATGAAACACGACGAGAAAGCCGACACGTTCACCGTCGAGCGGATCCTCGCGGAGGTGGATCCCGAGGACTTCGACGCGCTGCTGCTTCCGGGTGGGGCCCTCAACTCCGACCAGCTCCGGGTCGAGAAGAAGGCCCAGGCGTTCGTCCGGGCCTTCGATCAGGCGGGGAAGCCGATGGCGGTGATCTGCCACGCACCGTGGCTGCTCGTGTCATCCGGGGTGGTGAAGGGCCGCCGGCTCACGAGCTACCACACGATCCAGGACGACGTCCGCAACGCCGGCGGCGAGTGGGTCGATCAGGCCGCGGTTCGCGACAGGAACCTCGTGACGAGCCGGAAGCCCGCGGACCTCGACGCCTTCGACACGGCGATGGTCGATCTGTTCGCGGAGGCGCTGAGCGGGGCCGAGCAGCGCGCCGAAGCGCGCTAGCCGATCACATCCGGAAGACGCCGTAGCGCGGCTCGCCGATCGGTGCGTGCCGCGCCGCGGCGAGCCCGAGGGCCAGCACCGCGCGTGTGTCCATCGGGTCGATGACGCCGTCGTCCCAGAGGCGCGCGGTCGAGTAGTACGGCGAGCCCTGGGTCTCGTACTGGTCCCGGATCTTCGCCTTGAAGTCCTCGCGGGCCTTGTCGTCGTCGAAGGTGCCCACGAGCGACAGCACCGTGGCGGCCTGCTCGCCGCCCATCACGCTGATCCGCGCGTTGGGCCACATCCACAGCTGCCGCGGCCCGTACGCGCGGCCGCACATCCCGTAGTTCCCGGCGCCGAAGCTCCCGCCGATGATCACCGTGAACTTCGGGACGACCGCGCAGGCGACGGCCGTGACCATCTTCGCGCCGTCCTTCGCGATGCCGCCCTCCTCGTACTCCCGGCCGACCATGAAGCCGGCGATGTTCTGGAGGAACACGAGCGGCACACCTCGTTTGTCGCAGAGCTGGATGAAGTGCGCGGCCTTGAGCGCGGACTCGCTGAACAGGATGCCGTTGTTCGCGACGATCCCGACCCGGAAGCCCATGATCCGGCCGAACCCACAGACCAGGGTCTCGCCGTACAGGGCCTTGAACTCGGTGAACTTCGACCCATCGACCAGGCGCGCGATCACCTCGCGGACGTCGTAGGGCGTGCGCGTGTCGGCCGGCACGATGGAGTACAGGTCCGCAGGATCGTGGGCCGGCGCTTCGGGCACGGTGACGTCGTCGCCCCAGAACGACCGCTGCGGCCCGAGGTTGGACACGATCTCGCGCGCGATCGCGATCGCGTGCGCGTCGTCGAGGGCGTAGTGGTCCACGACGCCGCTCTTGCGCGCGTGCACGTCCGCGCCGCCGAGCGCCTCCGCGCTGACCTCCTCGCCGGTCGCGGCCTTCACCAGCGGCGGGCCGCCGAGGAAGATCGTGCCCTGCCCCTTCACGATGATTGTCTCGTCGCTCATCGCCGGCACGTACGCGCCGCCGGCCGTCGAGCTGCCCATGACGGCCGCGAGCTGCGGGATTCCGGCCGCCGACATCCGCGCCTGGTTGTAGAAGATGCGGCCGAAGTGCTCGCGGTCGGGGAACACCTCATCCTGCCGCGGGAGGAACGCCCCGCCCGAGTCGACCAGGTAGAGGCAGGGGAGCCGGTTCTCCAGCGCGATCTCCTGCGCGCGGAGGTGCTTCTTCACGGTGAGCGGGTAGTACGTGCCGCCCTTCACCGTCGCGTCGTTCGCGACGATGACGCACTCGCGCTCGCCGATCCGGCCGATGCCGGTGATGATGCCCGCCGATGGCGCCTCGTTGTCGTACAGATCGAGGGCCGCCAGCGGCGCGATCTCGAGGAACGGCGAGCCCGCGTCGAGCAGCCGCTCGACCCGGTCGCGCGGCAGGAGCTTGCCGGCCTTGGTGTGCTTTTCGCGCGAGCGTTCGGGGCCGCCCTGCCGCACGGCATCGAGCTTCTTGTGCAGATCCTCGACGAGCGCGTTCATCGCCGCGCGATTCGCGCGGGCCTGCTCGGAGGCGCGGTCGAACGACGAGGAGAGCACCGCCATCAGAGCGCGATGCTAAACTTGACTCTCCGCACGCGCCTGTAGCTCAGTTGGATAGAGCGCAACGCTACGAACGTTGAGGTCGGGGGTTCGAGCCCCTCCAGGCGTACCGGCGCCCGTCAGTACAGGATCCGCGTGCGGATCGTTCCGTCGACCGTGTCGAGCTGCTTTCGCACCGCGAGGCTCAGCGGGCGGTCCGACCCGTCGACGTCGATGACGGCATAGCCGAGCGGCCCGTTCGTCTCGAGGTACTCGCTCGAGACGTTGATCTTGAACTCGGAGAGGACGCCGTTGATCCGGGCGAGCACGCCCGGCTGGTTCCGATGGATGTGCAGCAGCCGGTGCTTGCCCCGATGCTCGGGCAGCGACACCTCGGGGAAGTTGACCGCCGTGAGCGTCGAGCCGTTGTTGCTGTACTTGATGAGCTTCGACGCGACCTCGACGCCGATGCTGGTCTGCGCCTCGATGGTGCTGCCGGCCACGTGGGGGGTGAGGATCACGTTGTCGAGGTCGGCCAGCGGTGACTCGAAGCGCTCCTCGTTCGACTGCGGCTCGTGCGGGAACACGTCGATGGCCGCGCCGGCAAGGTGGCCGGCCTGCAGCGACTCGGCCAGCGCCTTGAGATCGACGACCGAGCCACGCGAGGCGTTGATCAGATGGGCGCCGGCGCGCATGCGGGCGAGCTCGGGCGCGCCGATGAGGCTCGCGGTCGTCGCCGTGTCAGGGACGTGGAGGGTCACGACGTCGGCGCGATCGAGCAGGTCGCCGAGCGACGACGCGGCCTTCGCGTTGCCGAGGCCGAGCTTGGTCTCGATGTCGAAGTAGATCACCTGCATCCCGATCGCCTCGGCGAGGATGCCGATCTGCGTCCCGTTGTGGCCGTACCCGACGATCCCGAGGCATTTGCCCCGGACGTCC
>JAXDLF010000159.1:0-12086 GCA_034666765.1 Chloroflexota bacterium | reverse complement strand
CCTCGATGGTCTTCGCGAACGCGTGATCGCCCGAGCCGTCGCCCTTCGCCACGAAGAATACGAAGTCCGTCGGCTCCGGCTTCGCCGCCGCCTGCAGCGCGGCGAGGCCCGGATTCGCGATCGGGGTCGGCGGCAGCCCGGGATTGAGGTACGTGTTGTACGGCGAGACGAGCTTCAGGTCGTCGAGCGACAGCTCGTCCCAGTTCCCCTTCGCGTACTGGATCGTCGGGTCGGCGTCGAGCTTCATCTGGATGTCGAGGCGGTGCTGGTAGACACCCGCGATGAGCGGGCTCTCCTTCCGGTCGCGGGCCTCGCGTTCGACGATGGAGGCGAGCTTGACCATGTCGTAGATCGAGGCCTTGCGCTCGGCCGCGGCGGTTCGGAGGGCCGGGCCGGCCTTGCTCTCGAACGTGTCCAGGAGGATCCCGACGATCTGATCGACGGTCGCATCCGGCCGGAGGAAGTACGTGTCCGGGAAGAGGAATCCCTCGAGGGGCGTCTTCGGATCGAGGCCCGCCAGCACGAAGTTGTTCCGGGTGCCGACGACGGCCGCCGCGGTGAAGTCCTTCGCGCCGATGGCCGGGAACGCCTTGTTCACGGCCGCCGCGACCTCGGTGAGCCGCCAGCCCTCGATGATGCGCAGCGCCACCTGATCGCCGGGCGCCCGCTGGAACAGCGTCGCGAGGTCCCGCGGGCTGAGCGCCGCGGACACCTTGTACGTCCCCGTCTGGAGCGCGTTCTCGGTGCCGGTCTCGTACAGGGCGAACTTGAACGCGAGGGCGGACTTGATCAGACCGGCGCTCAGCAGGTCGGCGGCGATCTGCGACACGTTGGCCCCGCGGCGCACGGTGAACTCGACGGTCTTGCCGTTGGGGTCCGCGGGCACGTTGAGGAGCGGCTCGACGCTCGGCGCGATGACCGAACGGACCGCCGGCTGCCGAAGCAGGGTGTCGTGGTCGTCGGCGGCCTGGACGATCGCCTCGGTGGCGAGCGGCCGCGCGAGGAAGAACAGCGCGACCGCCGTGAGCACGACCACGAGCGCGAAGATCAGCGGCCCGGCGCTCGAGCGCTTGCGCGGCGGCCGCGCCCGCCCGCGGCGGGTGAGCGGCGCGCGGACCGGCCCGCGGTAGATCGGCTCGGTCATCGCTTCGCGCTCAGGAAATCTTCGAGCAGGACCCGGGCGGCACCGGCATCCGGATCGGTCGCGCCGCGGAGGGTCGCCTCGACCGTCGTGTTGCGCTCGTCGTACAGCTCGACGGGCAGGCCCGTGGGCTCGAGCGACGCGGCGAAGCGACGCACGCGTTGCGCCTGCGGCCCATCTTCGCCGCGCAGGGTCAGCGGGAGACCGATCACGAGACTGCCCACCTCTTCACCGCGCGCGATCGCGGCGATCCGGTCGATGTCCACGGCGAGGCGGCGCGATCGGCGAAGGGTCGGCAACGCGCGCGTGAGGCCGAACGCGTCATCCCCGACCGCGAGACCGATCCGGCGATCGCCGACGTCGAGCGCAAGATAACGCACGTCAGTTGACCGCGATCCGCGCGTCGAGCAGGGGCATCCGCGGCCACCAGGTCGGCGAGAGCCGCAGGTCGGTGACCCGCAGGCCCTGCCCGTCGAGGAGCGCCCGCGCTTCGGCCGGCGTACGGCCCGCGAGCGCGCCGCGGATCCGGGCCGCGTCGACCTGCGGCGACTGGGTCCCCGAGGCCGCGATGCGCCACGTCACCCCGTTGTCGGCGACCGCCGCCACCGCGTTGAACTGCGCGGTGCGCTCGTCGAGCACATTGCCCGGCGACGCCATCGTGCGATAGCGCTCCAGCGCCGTCTTCGTCGGCTGGTCGCCCGCGACCGCGAAGCCCTGCACCGTGGCGGTCACCGGCACGTCGAAGGTCGGGACCTCCGTGCCCACGACCTCGGCCAGGCCGCCCTGCGACGTGAGCGACGCGATTCCCACGTACACCACCCCGCTCCCGCTCAGCTGCGCGCTCCACCGGGTCTTCTGCTCGTTCGCCGCGTCGGCCAGGGCCTTGTCGACGTTGGGCTTCGCGGTCGCGGCCGTGAAGTCCTCGGCCTTCACCACGGGGATCTTCTTCGTCTCACCGCCGGCCGTCGCCGTGGGGTTCGTGACGAGGTAGGCGCCGCGGTTGCTGACCACGATCCGGCTCGCGGGGACGTTCCCCGTCGGTCCGCCGATGACCGCTTCGACCGGGGCGTCGACCTGCCCGACGATCAGCGTGATGCCGAAGATGATGCTTTTCGGCAGCGCCTTGGTCTCCGTGGTCACGAATTGGACCCGATCGCTCGTCTGCACGAGCGTCCCCTTCGAGATCGTGATGTCGTCGGTCGTCTGGTTCGAGAACCGGACCGAGCCGGTCGCCTTCACCTCTTCGTTCCGCGAGCCGGTCGCGGTCCCGGTGACCTTCGTCGTGATCGTCGCGTTCAGCGGCTGGGCCGGGACGTCGCCGCCTGGCCCGGCTCGCACGCTGAACGTCGCGCCGGGCATCGGCACCGACGCGGGCGCGACCGTCACGGCCGCGGACGGGATCGCGATCATCAGCAGCAGGGCGAGGGCGCCGACGGCGCTCGCCGCGATGCCGAGGGTCCGGCGAGGCGATCCGAGCGACGGCGGCGGCCGGCGGGCCGCGATCGCGGCCAGGGCCGCACGACGCGGGGCGCCGAGCTTCTCCGTCGGATCCAGCTCCTCGCGCTCGAGCGACCCGAGCGAGGCGTACGCCGGGACGTGCACGGAGGCCGCGATGGACCGCGCGCGGGGGTCGCTCGACACGATCGCGACCCGGCGCTGGCCGGCGAGCGAGCGCGCGACCTCGAGGAACACGGCGTTGCGCGCGAACGGCGCGCCCGACGGCACGACGAACACGACCGGCGTGTCGGCGTGCGCCGCCGCGAGCCGCTCGGATGCGTCGAGGATCGTCGCGCGCGCGTCGAGGTCGATGACCGTCCGGTTCACTCGTACGCCTCCGCGCCGAGCGCCGCCGCGCCCGCCGCGACCAGATCGTCCGCGCCGAGGGAGGCGTCGGGGACGATCCGCGGCACGAGGCCGAGGCGGAGCGGGAGGACGTCGACCGGGCTGCCACGCTCGTCGCTCGCGGCGGCCGCGAGGGCCCTTGGCAGCGCGGTGAGCTCATCCGGCACCCCCGCGACGTACCACCGGCCGGGCTGCTCGAGGCCGAGCGATCGCACGGTCGCGACGACGCAGCGGGCCCACACGTCCGCATCCGCCGCGGCCCGGCGCGCGACGAGTGCCTCCGCGCCGACGGCGAACACGCGCGTGCCGGTGACGCGCCCGTCCCGGACGACCGTGACGGAGGTCTGGTCCGCGGCGAGCCGCGCGATGCCGGCCTCGGCGACGCCGGATTCCGCGACCAGCCGGCCGAGCGCGTACGCGCCGGAGGTCGCCGTGCCGCGCCGTCGCGCGGCTTCGAGCGTCGCGGTCGCGCCGCCCGCCTGCACCAGTGGCGCGAGCGCGACGTCCGTCCGCACCTCGAGCCGCTGCCCGCGGTCTCCGACCGGCGAGCCGAGCCGCCGGCCGTCCAGCACGAACCCGCCGACGTCGTCGCGCAGCTGGGCCGTCGCGATGCCGCGCAGCGCCGGATCGTCGCCCGAGAGGTCACGCGCCGCGCGCGCCGCGGCCTCCCGGGCAAGCCGGACCGCCTTCACCGCCTCGCCGGGCGAGACCGCGTCCCGCTGGTCCTCGCGCTCGAAGGTCGTGCTGTCGTGGTACGTCCGGATGTCGTCGCCGTCGATCGCGACGACGATCTTCTCGGCGCGCACGCTCCGCTCCGCGCTCGCGAACGCGGTCGCGAGGGCCACGGTGACCGCGCGCCGGTCGGCGATGTACCCGCCGCTCACCGCGGCGCTCGGAATGGTCGCGCGACCGACACCGGTGACGCGGAAGCGCCCCTGCTCGCGATGACCCACGACGACGCGCACGGCTGTCGAGGCGAGCTCGACCCCGGCCGCGCCGGGACTAGCCACGACCTCCGAGCTTTTCGCGGACGGCCCGCGCGCCCGCTTCGAGCGCGTCGCCCAGGCGCGCGGCGTCCTTGCCGCCGCCGGTCGCGCTGTTGGCCGGGCCGCCGCCGCTGCCGTTGATGATCGTGGCGAGCTCCTTCACGAGATTCCCCGCGTGCACGCGATCGGTCAGGTCCTTGCTCACCGCGATCGCGAGTCCGGGCCGGCCGGCGTGGGTCGAGCCGAGCACGGTCACACCCGAGCCGAGGCCATCGCGCACCCGGTCGGCCAGACCGCGCAGGATCTGCTGGTCGTAGTCACCCACGTCGAGCACGACGAGCTTCGCGCCGTTCAGCGTCTCGGCCTTGGCGACCAGGGCACTCGCGGTCTGGTCCACGCCGCTCTTCTGCAGTGACGCGAGCTGCTTCTCCAGCCGCTCGCGCGACTCGGCCAGCTGCGTCACCGCCTCGGGAAGCCGGACCGGGGGCACCTTGAGCGCTCCGGCCGCGCGGTCGATCCGATCGCGCATCTCGTGCACTTCGCGCAACGCACCCTCCCCGGTGACGGCCTCGATGCGCCGAACCCCGGCGCCGATGGACTCCTCCCTGGTGATGAGGAACAGTCCGATGTCGCCGGTGCAGTGGCAGTGCGTGCCGCCGCAGAGCTCGCGAGACGTCGGGCCGGCCTCCACGACACGCACCTCGTCGCCGTACTTCTCGTCGAAGAGGTGCGTCGCACCGGACGCGAGCGCGTCGTGGAGCGGCATCGCCTGCGCGTGGACGCTCGCGTTCACGAGGATCGCGTCGTTGACCTCGTCCTCCACGCGCCGCAGCTCCTCGGCGGTGAGCGCCCGGCCGAAGGTGAAGTCGAATCGCAGGTTCGGCGCGTGCACGAGCGAGCCCGCCTGATGCACGTCATCGCCGAACAGCCGGCGCAGCGTCGCATGCAGGAGGTGGGTCGCGGTGTGGTTTCGCATCGTGTGCCGGCGCGACTCCTCGTCGACCTGCGCTCGCGCCAGGGCCCCCACGCGCAGCACACCGTCCACGACCTTCGTGCTCATGACGATGACCGCCGCGGCCGCGGTCTGGGTGTCGGCGACGAGCGCGCGGCCCTCCGACGTCGTGATGTCGCCCCGATCGCCGACCTGGCCCCCACCCTCCGGGTAGAACGGCGTGCGGTCGAGGACGACCTCGACGTCCTGGCCCTCGCGCGCCTCGTCGACCCGCTGCCCGCCGATGACGAGCGCGCGGATGACCGCGTCGGAGGCGAGCTCGGTGTATCCGGTGAACGTGCTCGCGAGCCCCTCCTTCTCGTGAAGGTTGGCGTAGAGCTGCCCGAAGCGCATCGCGTCCTGCGAGAACTTCGCGGCCGCGCGGCCGCGCTGGCGCTGCGCGTCGAGGAGCCGCTTGAATCCCGCCTCGTCGACCCCGAGCCCGGCCGCGGCCACGAGCTCGCGGGTCATCTCCATCGGGAAGCCGAAGGTGTCGTAGAGCCGGAACGCGGTCTCCCCGTCGATCTCGCGCTGCCCCTTCTCCTTCGCGGCCGCGATCGCGGCGGTGAGCTGCTCCATGCCGCTGGTCAGGGTGCGCTCGAACTTCTCTTCCTCGGCCTTGATGCGCTCGGCGATGCGCTCGCGAGCGGCCGTGAGCTCGTGGTAATGCTTCTGCATCGTTTTCACGACCTCGCCGGCGACCTGGGTGATCGCGCCGGTCTTGAGGTCGAGACGGCGGGCGTGAAGCGCCGCGCGGCGGATGAGCCGGCGCAGCACGTAGCCGCGACCCTCGTTCGACGGCGCGATGTCATCGGCGACGAGGAACGCGGCAGCGCGGGCGTGCTCGGCGACGACGCGGATCGATACGTCCTTCTGCGGATCGTCGCCGTACTTCGTGCCGCTCAGCGTCTCGATCTTCTTGACGAGCGGCTGGAACAGATCGGTCTTGAACGTGTCGGTCACGCCCTGGAGGACCTGCGACGTGCGCTCGAGCCCCGCGCCGGTGTCGATGTTCCGTTTGGACAGCGGGACGAGCGTCCCGTCCTCCTTCCGGTCGTACTGCTGAAACACGAAATTCCAGATCTCGAGGTACCGCCCGCAGCTCTCGCCGGGGTTGCAGTCGTGCGCCGGTACCCCGGGCTGCGGACCGCGGTCGACGAACACCTCGCTGCACGGGCCGCAGAGACCGGTCGGGCCCGGGGACCAGAAGTTCGTGTCGTCCCCCTTCGCGAGGTTGCCGAGGCGGAAGACCTTCTCCGGCGGGAGGAGCTTCAGCTCCGTGGTCCAGATGTCGAAGGCCTCGTCGTCGTCGAAGTAGACGGTGGCGACGAGGCTGTTCGGGTCGATCTCGAACTGCGCCGTGAGCAGCTCCCAGCCCCAGCCGATCGCTTCCTTCTTCCAGTAATCCCCGATCGCGAAGTTGCCGAGCATCTCGAAGAACGTGTTGTGGTAGGTGTCGGTGCCGACGACGTCGAGGTCCGTGGTCCGGAAGCACTTTTGGACGGTGACCAGGCGCTTCGCGGGCGGCTGCTTCTTCCCGAGGAAGTACGGCACGATCGGCTGCATCCCGGCGCTCGTGAACAGCACGCTCGGGTCGTCCTTCAGGACGAGCGGCGCGCTGGGCAGCCGGTGATGACCCTTCTCCTCGAAGAACCTGATGAACCGCTCCCGGATGGTCTGGCTATCTACGGCGCTATCCCTTTCACGAAACGAAAAACGCGGGCCACGGTCGGACGACCGGCTCCCGCGTTCCCCGCTGAAAAGGATAAGTGACTAGGACTTGGAGGCGGAGCCTCCGGTCGTGCCGCTGCCGCCGCCAGCGCGGCCGGTGCCGGCGCTGTCCCACTCACGCTTCGCGCCCTCGATGATCTCGCGCCCCTTGACCGACACGTCGTCGGCGATCTTCTGGGCGATGCGCTGCAGGTCGTCGGCGCGCTTCTTCAGCTCGTCGGCGCGCAGCTGGAGCTCCTCACGGGTGTTGCCGCCGTTCTTCGGTGCGTAGAGCAGCGCGCCGACCGCGCCGAGCAAGAGTCCAAGTACGAAGCCCATCTCGTTACTCCCTGAGTCCTTCTAGTACCGCGACCGCTACCGAGGCAAGAGCCGCGCCAACGCAGGCGGACAGTACCTGCGCCTCTCCGAGCGTACCCGTCCTCCAGCCGGCGATCTCCCCCAGCGTCTGGGCCACGAGCACGGTGGCGGCCGCGAGGATCCACGCAGCCACCATGCCCTTCGGGCGGCCAAGCAGGGCCCGGACGGCCGCGGGCACGCCGATCGCGACGAGCAGGAGCGGGACGAGGGCCGGGGGCACGCTAGTCCGCCGCCGTCGAGGCGGCGGGCTCGGGCTCGAGCGTCTGGACGCTCACCCGCCCCGCGAGCTGAGGGAACGGTCCACGACGCCGCCGCCGATGACCTCGTCCCCGTCGTAGAGGACCGCGGCCTGGCCGGGCGCCACGAGGGCGGGCGCATCGAGCTCGAGCACGGCGGTGTCGCGCTCCGCGGACATGCGGACGGACGACGCGAGCGGCGTGCCCCGATACCGGAGGACCGCCTCCGCCGTGAAGCGTTCCGCCGGCGGGTCTCCGGCGGTGAACCGGACGTCCCGGAGGCCGTAGGTCCGCGCGGCGATCTCGGCCTTCGTCCCGACGATCGCGGCGCCGCGGTCCAGCTCCAGCCGGATGACGTACAGCCGCTCGCCGGTCGCGATCCCCACGCCGCTGCGCTGGCCGACGGTCAGGCCGCCGACGCCGGCGTGCGCGCCGATGACGGCCCCATCGAGCCGTTCGATCGGCCCGCTGACGAAGGCCTCGGGCGCGCGCTCGCGGACGAAGTCCCGGTAGTCGCCGCCGATGAAGCAGATGTCCATGCTCTCGGCCTTCGCCGCGTTCGGGAGCCCGAACCGCGCGGCCAGGGCACGGGTCTCGCCCTTGTCCGCGAGCTCCCCGATCGGCAGCTCGAGGGACGCGAGCTCCCGCTGGCCGAGCATGTACAGCGCGTACGACTGATCCTTGTTCGCGTCGCGCGCGCGGCGCAGCCGGCGCCGGCCGGAGGGATCGGCCGTCACGCGCGCGTAATGACCCGTCGCGAGCCGCGACGCCCCGAACTTCCGGGTCACGTCGCCGAGGAGCGCCTCAAATTTCACGTAGCCGTTGCAGGCGACGCACGGGTTGGGCGTCTCGCCGGCGGCGTATGACCGGACGAACCGGTCCACGACCTCGCGGCCGAACACCTCGGCGTAGTCGAGCGCGTAGAACGGGATACCCAGGTGGGCCGCCGCGCGGCGCGCATCCTCCCCCGCCTGGTCGGTGCCGCAGCAGCGCGGCGCGTCGCTCGCGGTGCCCTCCGGGGTCAGGCGCATCCAGACCCCGACGACGTCCTCGCCCCGCTCGACGAGCAGCGCCGCGGCGAGCGCCGAATCCACGCCGCCGCTCATCGCGACGAACACCCGATCGCTCACGCCGTCGCCCGCACGCGCGCGTCGACGAGGGCCGCGCGAAGCGCGCCGATCGCCATGAGCGCGCAGGCCTCCTTGCGGGCGGGCAGGCCGCCGAGCGCGTTCAGGATGTCGGCCGGCTCGAGGCGCGCCGCGTCGCCGACCGGCAGGCCCGCCGCGAGCTCGGTCAGGACCGACGCGGACGCGATCGCCGCCGTGCAGCCGAACGTGCGGAACCGCACGTCCTGGACCCTGCCGTCCGAGATGGTCAGGGTGATGGTGGTGCGATCGCCGCACGAGGGATTCGCGTCGGCACCGCTGCCGCTCGCACCGGCGAGCGTCCCGGCGTTCCGGGGCCGCGCCAGATGGTCGAGCGCGCGATCGCTGTAGCGATCCGGCTCGTTCACGCGGGCACGGCGGCGCCCGACGCGGCGCGCAGCCGGGCGACGATCGGGGGGAGCGCGTCGAGCAGCCGGTCGATGTCCGCGGCGGTCGTCTCGCGACCGACGGTGAGGCGGAGCGAGCCCTGGGCCAGATCGCGCTCGAGCCCGAGCGCCAGGAGCACGTGCGACGGATCGGTGTTCCCGCTCGTGCACGCGGAGCCGCTCGAGACGCTGAAGCCCTCGAGATCCAGGGACACCACGAGCGCCTCGCCCTGGGTGCCGCGGAAGCAGAACGACGCGTTGTTCGGGAGCCGTTCGGTCGGGTGGCCGGTGAGCGTCGACTCCGGGATCCGGGACGAGATGCCGGCGATGAGCCGGTCGCGGAGGGCCGCCTGCCGCGCCGACTCCGCCGCGCGCCGGGCACCCGCGAGGCGCATGGCCGCGCCGAGGCCGGCGACGCCCGCGACGTTCTCCGTCCCGGTGCGGCGCCCCTTCTCCTGACCGCCACCGGTCTGGACCGTGGCGATCCGCGTTCCCGTGCGCACGTAGAGCGCGCCGACGCCCTTCGGCCCGTAGAACTTGTGCGCGTTGACGCTCAGCAGGTCGACCGGGAGGACGCGCACGTCGATCTCCAGCGCGCCGACGGTCTGGACCGCGTCGCTGTGGAACGCGACGCCCGCCTCGCGGCACAGCGCGCCGACCGCCGCGATGGGCTGCAGCGTCCCGATCTCGTTGTTGCCGTGCATCACCGACACGATGGCCGTGCGGTCATCGATCGCGGCGCGCACCGCGTCCGGCGACAGCCGGCCGTCGCGATCGACCGGAAGCACGGTGATCCGCGCCTGGCCGTGGGCCGCGAGGTCGCTCGCGGTGTCGAGGACCGCGTGATGCTCGATGGCGGTGGTCACGATGCCGTCCGCCTGGCCCTCGCGAGCCTTCAGCACGCCCCGGAGTGCCAGGTTGTCGGCCTCCGTACCGCCCGAGGTGAAGACGATCTCCGCCGGCTCGGCTCCGATGACCGTCGCGACCTCCTCGCGGGCGCGATCCACGAGGGCGCGAGCCCGCCGGCCCTCGGCGTAGATGCTCGAAGGATTCCCGGGGACCTCACGGAGGATCTGGGCCATGAGCTCGGCGACCTCCGGGTCGACCGGGGTCGTGGCGGCATGGTCGAGATAGACGCGCCGCATGGGCGAAGTCTAGACCGCGAGCGCCTCGTAGACCGCGAGCGAGATGCGGGCCAGGGCTCCGTCGTCGTCGACGTTGTCCCGGGCCAGCTCGCGGGCGAACAGCGCGATGACGTACGGACCGTTCGGCGCGTACACGATGCCGACGTCGTTCCGCAGCCGGCGGTACGAGCCCGTCTTGTGCGCGACGACCGTCCCCTTCGGCAGCAGTCCCGGGATCCGCGTCCCGGACTGGATGCGTTTCATCAGCTCGATGATCGCGGTGCACGCGCCGGGGTCGAGGATGGTCCGGGACTCGATCCGCTCGAGCAGCCGGCACATGTCCGCCGGCGTCGCGCGATCGGCCTGGTCCGGGATCATCGATCGCCCGCCGCTGCCCGCCGACAGGCGCAGCCGGGTGCGGAGCTCGTCGTAGCCGCCCGGCATGGAGTGGTCCATATCGACGAGCTCCATCAGCATCTCGCGCATGTCGAACGGCGCCCGGATGCTCGGCAGGCCGAGGCGGTCCATCGTCTCGTCGATGCGGTGCTTCCCCACCCGGTCGAAGAGGAGATCGGTCGCGGTGTTGTCGCTCACCGACATCATCAGGACCGAGAGATCGCGCAGGGTCGGGGCGAGGCCGTCGTCGAGGTACTGCAGCACGCCCGACCCCGCGACCTTCGTCTCGCCGCGGTAGACGACCCGTTCGGACAGATCGATCCGGCCGGCGATCGCGTCCTCGTGAAGGGTCACGAGCAGCGGCAGCTTGATCACCGACGCCGTCGGGAACAGCTCGTCCTCGCGGTACCCGATGTGCCTGCCGGTCGCGAGCTGCGTCGCGGCCACCCCCACGATGCCGCCGGTCGCGTCCGCGAGGCGCTCGATCTCGGAGGCGACCGTCGCGACGCTCACGCCCCGCTCACTTCTGGGGCGGCTTGACGACCACGCGCAGTCCGAGCTCCTCGAGCAGCTTCGGGTCGACGTCGGCCGGCGCGTCCAGCAACGGGTCGTACCCGGTCTGGGTCTTCGGGAACGCCTGCACCTCGCGGATGTTCTCCGTGCCCGCGAGGCTCATGCAGAGGCGATCGATGCCGGCACCGACGCCGCCGCTCGGCGGCGCGCCGTACTCCAATGCGTCGAGCAGCGCGCCGAAGCGAGTCGCGGCCTCCTCCTTCGACACGCCCATCTGGCGGAAGACCCGCTCCTGCACGGCGCGCCGATGGATCCGCACGCTGCCGCCGAAGATCTCCTTGCCGTCCATCGCGAAGTCGTATTGCTTCGAACGGGCGGCCGCCGGATCGGTGTCGAGCAGCTCGAGGTCGTGATCGGTCAGCGGCGCGCAGAAGGGGTTGTGCGCGAACGTCCAGCCGCCGTCGGGCGTCCGATCGACGAGCGGGAATTCGGTGATCCACACGGCGTAATGCTTCGTCGCGTCGACGAAGCCGAGCTCGGTCCCGAGTCGCTCCCGGACGGCACCGAGCGAGACGCTGGCGACGTGATGCGTGTCGGCGACCGCAAGGAGGAGATCGCCGGCCTTCGCCTGCGCCGCGGCCCGGAGGGCGTCCAGCTCCGCGGGCGACAGGAATTTCGCGACCGGTGAGCGGATCTCGGCCGGCGTGAACGCGAACGTCGCGAGGCCCTTCGCGCCCTTCGTCTTCGCGAGCGCCTGCCAGGCGTCGATCTCCTTGCGCGTCGCGTCCGCCTTGCCCGGCACGACGATCCCGCGCACGGAGCCGCCCGCGTCCATCGCCGAACGGAACGCGTTGAAGCCGGTCCCGCGCACCGCGTCGGTGAGATCGACGAGCTCGAGGCCGAAGCGAATGTCCGGCCGATCGCTGCCGTACCGAGCGATCGCATCGCGGTAGGTGATGCGGGGCACCGGTGTCTCCGCGAGCGGCTTGCGCGCGAACTTCCTGAAGATCTCCGTGTAGAGCGCCTCGAGCGTGGACATGACGTCCTCCGGCTCGACGAAGCTCATCTCGAGGTCGAGCTGGGTGTGCTCGAGCGTCCGGTCCGCGCGCGGGTCCTCGTCACGGAAGCACCGCGCGATCTGGAAGTACTTGTCGATCCCGCCGACCATCAGGATCTGCTTCAGCTGCTGCGGCGATTGCGGCAGCGCCCAGAACTTGCCCGGGTAGTACCGCGACGGG
>JAXDLF010000158.1:0-2957 GCA_034666765.1 Chloroflexota bacterium | reverse complement strand
GGATCGAACGCGGACCGATCGAGGAGGCTGAGGCGTTCGAGCTGCTCGACGCGTGGGCGGCCGAGCGCGGGATCAGGAACTCGTAGCTACCGAACTCGCGCGAGGCGGAACATCCGCTCGAGCGTCGCCGGATCGCCGGGCCAGGCCTCGGCGACGACCTCGCGGCCGGCGCGCTTCACCAGGTGCCGGACGACGAGGGCGGCCAGGATCGCGTCGTCGAGCGGCCCCAGCACCGGGATGAACTCCGGCACGAGGTCGATCGGCGAGATGAACCACAGGACGGCGAAGCCCACCAACATCTTCGAGCCGCGCGGCACCCGCGGATCGCGCAGCAGCGTCCGGCACATCCGCACGAGGTTGGGCAGCAGCGTGGCCAGCTCGCGGGCCGCCAGGCGGCGGCCCACCAGGAACAGGACGACGATGGCGACGGCCCAGATCGCCACCGCGACGCCGATCCACTCCAGCCAGGTCCGCACGCGGCCAGGGTACGAGAGGCCGGCGGCATGCCTCGGGTCCGCCCGGGCTAGGCTGCTCCCGTGGCGACCGAGACCGCGACGCTCCGGGGACTGACGGCGGCCGAGGTCGCCGAGCGCGTCGCGCGCGGGCAGGTCAACGACGTACCGGCGGCGCCCACCCGCACGGTCGCGCAGATCGTCCGCGCGAACGTCCTCACCCGGTTCAACGCGCTGCTCGGCGGCATGCTCGCCATCATCCTGGTCGTCGGGCCGCTGCAGGACGCGCTGTTCGGCTTCGTGCTGGTCGCGAACGCGCTGATCGGCATCGTGCAGGAGTTGCGGGCGAAGCGGACGCTCGACCGGCTCACGGTGCTGACGGCGCCGAAGGCGCGTGTGCTGCGCGACGAGCAGGAGCACGAGGTCTCGATCGGCGAGGTGGTCCTCGACGACGTCCTGACCCTCCGCGCCGGCGACCAGGTCGTCGTCGACGGCGAGGTCCTGGAGGGAGCCGGCCTCGAGGTCGACGAGTCGCTCATCACCGGCGAGGCCGACCCCGTCGTGAAGGAGCCGGGCGACGAGGTCCTGTCGGGCTCGTTCGTCGCGGCGGGCTCGGGCGCATACCGCGCCACGAAGGTCGGCCGCGAGGCCTACGCGGTGCGCCTGGCGGAGGAGGCGCGGCGCTTCACCGTCACACACTCGGAGCTGCGCTCGGCGATCGACACGATCCTCACGGTCGTCACGTTCGCCATCGTGCCGACGGCGGCGCTGCTGTTCGTCAGCCAGCTCCGCAACCACGACAACGTGCGGGACGCCCTCGCGGCCTCGGTCGCCGGCACGGTCGCGATGGTGCCGGAGGGGCTCGTGCTGCTGACGAGCCTCGCGTTCGCCGTGGGCGTGATCCGCCTGGCGAAGCACCGGGTGCTCGTGCAGGAGCTGCCGGCCGTCGAGGGTCTCGCGCGCATCGACGTGCTGTGCATCGACAAGACCGGCACGCTCACCGAGGGGCGGCTCGTCGTCGAGAACGTCGAGGTCCTCGACCAGACGCTGCCGCACGAGGCCGCGCTCGCCGCGCTTGCCGCCTCCGAGCCGCACCCCAACGCCACGCTCGCGTCGATCGGGGAGCAGTTCGCGGAGCCGCCGGGGGACTGGGCGCGCGGCGAGGCCATCCCGTTCTCGTCGGCGCGCAAGTGGAGCGGCGCGTCGTTCGGTCCGGACGGGACGTGGGTGCTGGGCGCGCCCGACGTGGTGCTGCCGGCGACCGGCGCCGACGACTCCGTGCGCGAGCGGGCCGAGGCGGCCGCTGCGACCGGGAGCCGCGTCGTCCTGCTCGCGCGCACGGACGAGCCGCTGCGGGGCGAGGAGTTGCCGGAGGGGCTGCGGCCCGCCGCGCTGGTGATCCTCGGCGATCGCCCGAGGCCCGACGCCGCCGACACGTTGCGTTACTTCGCCGAGCAGGACGTGACGGTGAAGGTGATCTCCGGCGACCACCCCGGCACGGTGGCCGCGATCGCCGGCCGCCTGGGTCTTCCTGGCGCCGACGATCCGGTCGACGCCAAGACCCTGCCGGAGGACCAAGCCGCCCTCGCCGACGTGCTCGAGGCGCACTCGATCTTCGGCCGCGTGACACCGGCGCAGAAGCGCGACATGGTGCACGCCCTGCAGTCGCGTGGGCACGTCGTCGCCATGACGGGCGACGGCGTGAACGACGTCCTCGCGCTGAAGGATGCCGACATCGGTGTCGCGATGGGCTCGGGCGCCGCCGCCACGAGGTCGGTCGCACAGCTCGTGCTGCTGGACTCGAACTTCGACGCGCTGCCGCCGGTCGTCGCCGAGGGCCGCCGCGTGCTCGGCAACATCGAGCGGACCTCGGGGCTGTACCTGACGAAGACGGTGTACGCGATGCTGATCTCGCTCGCCGTCGGCGTCGGCGGTCTCGTCTTCCCGTTCCTGCCGCGACACCTCACGCTGGTCGGCTCGCTCACGATCGGCATCCCGTCGTTCTTCCTCGCGCTGGCGCCCAACACCGAGCGCGCGCGACCGGGGTTCCTGCGCCGTGTCGCGAGGTTCTCGATCCCCGCCGGTGCGCTGGCCGCCATCGCGACCTTCCTCGCCTACCGCCTCGTCGACGACCAGGCGGGGGCGAGCCTCGGCGACGCCCGCACGGTCGCCGTGATGGTCCTCACATGGATCGGACTGCTCGTACTCACGATCGTGGCGTCGCCGCTCACGATCCGTCGGCTCGCGCTGATCTGGTCGATGGCCGGGCTGTTCCTGCTGGTCATGGTCGTGCCGGCGGCGCGGCGATTCTTCGCGCTCGACGTGCCGCCGCTGCTGGACTGGGCGGCGGGGTTCGGCATCGCGGCGCTCGTGTGGTCGTTCGCGAGGCTCTTCGTGCCGGCCGAGCGCCCGGTGGGGCCGCAACAGCGCCCTCCCGGGAGCTAGTCCGTCGCAGACTAGTGCAGGAGCCCCGCGCGCGAGGGCGGCCACATGATGACGAACGCC
>JAXDLF010000157.1:0-9116 GCA_034666765.1 Chloroflexota bacterium | reverse complement strand
CGGTGAGGCCGGCCACGAGGTTGAGCACCTGCGCCACGGTGGCCTTGTTCGCCCGCGCGAGGGCCCACTGGTCGTCGAGGAGGGAGAGCCGCTCTTCCGGCGTGAGCTTGGCGATGTTCGCGGCGAGGAGCGTGATCGAGCGGTCGTCGAAGGCGTAGCGGTAGAAGCCCACCCCGCCGCCGTTCGGGAAGTACCACGTCGCGCCGGGTAGCTCGACCGAGCCCTCGGCCTGGTCCAGGAGATAGCGCGTTTCGCGCTGCAGGCCGCCGTCGTTGGTGCCGTACCGCAGCACGAGCGGAACCGGCCAGCGCTGCGCGGTCGGCTTCACCCCCGGGTCGGCGAAGAACCGGGTCTGCTTCAGGTCGACGATCAGGCCCTTCGCCGAATCGCGGACCGAGCAGCTCACCAGGGGATGGCCCGGCTCGGTGATCCATGCGGTCGCGAGCGTGGTGACGTCACGCCCCGACGCTTCGTCGAGCGCGCGCCAGAAATCGCCGGCGGTCGCGTTGGCCCACTTGTGCCGGTCGAGGTAGATCCGGACACCGGAGCGGAAATCGTCTTCGCCGAGGTAGTGCTCGATCATCCGCAGGACCCCCTGGCCCTTCAGGTACGTCACCGCGTCGAAGCGCTCGTTCGCCTCGTCGACGTTCTTCGCCTCCATGGAGATCGGGTGTGTCGAGACGAGGCTGTCGAGGTTGAATGCCGGCGTGTTCTGGGACACGACGTCGCGCGTAAAGCGCCAGTCCGGGTTGAGCGTGGCGGTGCACTTCTCGCCGACCATGCTCGCGAAGGACTCGTTAAGCCAGAGATCGTTCCACCAGGCCATGGTCACGAGGTCGCCCCTCCACATGTGCGTATGCTCGTGGGCCGCGACGCTGAACACGGCCTTGAAGGTGGCCATCGACGCGGTCTTCTGATCGGCGGCGAGGAGGGTCGTGCGGTACGTGATCGCCCCGGGGTTCTCCATCGCCCCGGCCTCGAAGTCCGGGACGCCGATCGCGTCGACCTTCGGCGCGAACGGGTAGGGGATGTTCGTGTACTCCTCGAGCCACTCCAGGGCCCGGACGTGCGCGTCGCGCGCATAGATCGCCTGGTCCGCGGTGCCCCTGGGCAGCCAGACGCGGCACTCGATGCCCGTGCCGGTCTTCGCCGGGGGCGTCGCGTCGTACGGACCGACCGTGAATGCGACGAGGTAGGAGGACATGACGGGGGTCTCCCGGAACGTGGTGCGCCGCCGGCCGGCGGCGAGCGTCTCGGTGCGCTCGATCGGCATGTTCGAGATGGCGGCCACGGCCGCGTCGTGGAGGAGCTCGACGGTGAAGCGCGCCTTGAATTCGGGCTCGTCGAAGCACGGGAACGCCCGGCGGGCGTCGGCGGCCTCGAACTGGGTGGCGGCGTAGCGCTCGCCGGGCCGCGTGGACCGGTAGAGGCCGCGGAGCCGCTCGGCGATGGAGCCGGTCCAGGCGAGATCGATCGATGCCTCGCCCGCGGGAAGCGGCGTCGCGAGCCGCAGGGTCGCCGTCTGGGACTCCTCGTCGTAGCGCACGGCGGCGATCTCGCCGCCGGTCTGGATGTCCAGATCGACGCTGTGAAGGGTGACTTCACGCGCCGGCCGAGCGAGCTTCAGGCCGATCGTGGATCTGCCGCTGAACGTCCAGCGCTCGAGGTCGAGGTCGAACCGGAGCGCGTAGCGCGTCGGGCGCACATCCTTTGCCAGCCGGAAGTCGTTCATACGGTCCTCCCCAGGCGCTGCTGCGCGGAAGCCTAATCAATTACCGTTGTAGGGCCCAATGCCGCCCCAGTTCATCTTCACCATGCGCGATCTCAAGAAGATCGCACCCGGGACCCAGCGCGAGATCCTGAAGGGGATCTACCTGGCGTTCTATCCGGGCGCGAAGATCGGCGTGCTCGGCGCGAACGGCGCCGGCAAGAGCACCCTGCTGCGGATCATGGCCGGCGTCGACACCGAGTACCTGGGCGATGCCCGGCTGACCGAGGGATTCAGCGTCGGCTTCCTTCAGCAGGAGCCGCAGCTCGATCCGTCCAAGGACGTCCGCGGCAACGTCGAAGACGGCGTCGCGGCCCAGAAGGCCGTGCTCCAGCGGTTCAACGACCTCTCGGCGAAGTTCGGCGAGGACCTCGACGCCGCGGCGATGGAGAAGCTGAGCGACGACTTTCAAAAGACCCAGGACCAGATCGAGGCCCAGGGCCTGTGGGACCTCGACTCGACGATCGACTTCGCCATGGATTCGCTCCGCCTCCCGCCGGGCGACCAGGACGTGTCGACGCTCTCGGGCGGCGAGCGCCGCCGCGTCGCCCTCTGCCGACTGCTCCTACGGAAGCCCGACCTGCTCCTGCTCGACGAGCCGACCAACCACCTCGATGCCGAGTCGGTCGGCTGGCTCGAGCGCTTCCTCAAGGACTACCCGGGAACCGTCGTCGCCGTCACCCACGACCGGTACTTCCTGGACAACGTCGCGGGCTGGATCCTCGAGCTCGATCGCGGGCAGGGCATCCCGTGGGAAGGCAACTACAGCTCGTGGCTCGGGCAGAAACGCAAGCGCCTGGCCGACGAAGAGAAGCAGGAGAGCGCCCGGCAGCGCACGCTGTCGCGCGAGGCGGAGTGGGTCGCGCTGTCGCCGCGAGCGCGCCACGCGAAGAGCAAGGCCCGTATCGGCGCGTACGAGAAGCTGCTCGCCGAGAATCCGGACGAGCGGGAGCGCGAGCTCGAGATCAGCATCCCGCCGGGCCCGCGCCTCGGCGACATCGTCGTGAAGGCCGATGGCCTCCGCAAGGCCTACGGGGACAAGCTCCTGTTCGACGACCTCACCTTCGACCTGCCCCGCGGCGGGATCGTCGGCGTCATCGGCCCGAACGGGGCGGGGAAGACAACGCTGTTCCGGCTCATCACCGGCGAGGAGACCCCCGACGGCGGCGCGCTCCGCATCGGGGAGGCCGTCGAGGCGGCGTACGTGTCGCAGTCGCGGGACGCGCTCGACCCGGCCAAGACCGTGTGGACGGAGATCGCGGGCGGCGAGGACACGATCATGGTCGGCGGGCGGCCCCGGAACGCGCGCAGCTACGTCGCCTCGTTCAACTTCCGCGGCGGCGACCAGCAGAAGCGGGTCGGCGACCTGTCCGGCGGCGAGCGCAACCGTGTCCACCTGGCGAAACTCCTTCGTCGCGGCGGCAACCTGCTCCTGCTGGACGAGCCGACGAACGACCTGGACGTCGACACGTTGCGCGCCTTGGAAGAGGCGCTCCTGGACTTCGCCGGCTGCGCGGTGGTCATCAGCCACGACCGGTGGTTCCTGGATCGCATCGCCACGCACATCCTCGCTTTCGAGGGCGACTCGAAGGTCCGCTGGTTCGACGGGAACTACGCCGAGTACGAGGAGTTCCGGCACAAGGAGCTGGGGGCCGAGGCCGACCGGCCCCACCGGATCCGCTACCGGCCGCTCATCCGGGCCTAGCCGATCCCGCGCGCCGGTTGGCGCGTATCGTCTTCCGATGGCTGAGGTCGCGCGGAGCGCCGCGTACCGGCGGGGCGTCGTCGGACGCACGTTCGGCCACCTGCTGGACAGCGAAAAAGTCTTCGGCTACTCGCTCGTGGCGCCCGCGATCATCTACATCGTCCTGCTGGTCGCGTACCCGTTCGGCATCGCCCTCTGGTTCACCGTCACCGACGCCACGGTCGGCGACCCCCTCGGGAAGTTCATCGGCCTCGACAACCTGAAGGCCATCCTCGACGACGATGTCTTCAAGCGCGCGCTGCTCAACACGTTCGTCTTCACCCTCACCTCGCAGGCCCTGCAGATGGTCCTCGGCACCACCCTCGCGTTCCTCCTCATGCGGAAGTTCCGCTTCCGGCGGACCATCCGGGCCCTCATCCTGCTGCCGTTCACGATCCCCGTCGCCATCGGCGCGATGGCCTGGAACTGGATGCTCAACCCGACGTACAGCGTCATCAACTGGGTCGGCGAGCGTCTCGGCCTCTTCCAGTACGGGCCGAACTGGCTCGGCGAGGAGAAGTACGCGATGGCCTCGATCATCCTGGTGAACGTCTGGCGCAACCTGCCGTTCACCGCGATCGTGCTCATGGCCGGCATCAGCGCCGTGCCCCAGGAGATCATCGAGGCGGCCAGCCTCGACGGGGCCAAGTTCCTGACGCGTTGGCGCAAGATCATGGTCCCGATCATCGCGCCGATCCTGTACATCGCGCTCCTGTTCTCGCTGGTGTTCACGTTCACCGACATGACCGTCGTGTGGCTGCTCACCCGTGGCAATCCCGTCAACTCCACCCACGTGCTCGCCTCCTACGCGTTCCTCCAGGGCGTGGTCGCCGGGTCGCTTGGCCGGGGCGCCACGATCTCGCTGTTCCTGTTCCCGGTGCTCTTGATCGGCGCGCTCGTGATGCTGCGCTCGCTCAAAGCACGGCAGCTGGACTAGCCGTGGCCACGCTGGCGCACGTCGCGACCGCCCCGCGCCGTACGAAGCACTCGGCGGCGTACCGGCGCAGAAAGGTCGCCAAAGAAGTCGGGTTCTGGGCACTCCTCGGGGTGTTCATCATCTTCGCGGCGTTCCCGGTGTACTGGATGCTCATCACGGCGTTCAAGCAGGTCAACGATCTCTACAACCTCCAGAACAACCCGTTCATCTTCAACCTCGCGCCGACCCTCGAGCAGGTGCAGTACCTCATCGACAGGACCCAATACCTCGCGTGGGTCCGCAACACGCTCGAGGTCGGCCTGCTGGTCGTGATCGTGACGATCCTCATCTGCGTGCCGGCCGCCTACGCGCTCTCGCGGACGAAGTTCCCCGGCTCAGGCGCGCTCGGCATCGGCATCTTCCTGACGTACCTCGTGCCGCCGACGCTCCTGTTCCTCCCGCTCTCGCAGCTCGTCGTCGGCATGGGGCTGGTGAACACGCGCTGGGCCCTCGTCGTGGTCTATCCCACGTTCACGATCCCGTTCTGCACCTGGCTGCTCATGGGCTTCTTCAAGAACGTCCCCCGCGAGATCACCGAAGCCGCGCGCGTCGACGGCTGCAGCCGCCTTGGCGCGATGTTCCGGATCGTCCTGCCCGTGAGCATCCCGGGCATCCTCACCATCGCGATCTTCGCGTTCACGCTGGTGATGCAGGAGTACGTGTACGCGCTCACCTTCGTCTCGGACTCGGGCGAGAAGATGGTCACCCTGGGCGTCGTGACCGACCTGGTCCGCGGCGATGTCTTCTTCTGGGGCTCGCTCATGGCCGGGGCGCTGTTCGTCGCGATCCCCGTGGCCATCGCCTACAACTTCATGATGGACACGTTCGTTCGCGGCATCACCGGCGGCGCGCTCAAGTAAGGGAAAGGGCCGGGGCTCGGCCGGGGCGGGCTCAGCCCACCCCGGCCGCACGAGCTACAAGGGGAACTTGGTCAGCGAGGCCTCGAGGCGCTTCTTGGCGTCCGCGATCGCCGCGTCCGCGGACTTCGTTCCGGTGACGTAGGCGCTGAACATGTCGGTGACGGTGTGGGTGTTGAGCGCGTCGTACGCGGCCTGCGACGACGGGCCCGGGTAGCCGACCGGCTGGATGAAGTTGGCGATGTCCTGGAGGTGGCTGAGCTTCGCGTCGGAGCCCAGCACCGGCATCGGCTTCGCCGCGTGGCCCTTCAGGAAGGGGTTGTTGTACCCCTTGCTCGCGGTCATCTGGTTCGTCCAGTCGTCGCTGTAGTCGATGAGGAACTGGCGCGCCGCCGGGACGTTCTTCGAGAAGTTCCAGATGCCGTAGACGGTGAACTGCATCGAGCAGATCTGCCCGGCCGACCCCTTCAGGGGGTTCTCGATGTTGATGTTCTTCGCGAGCGCCGGGTTCTGGGTCTCGATCGTCCGGTAGGCGCTGATGGGGTTGTAGATCCACGAGGCCTTGCCGGACTGCATGTAGGTGTTGTTGTCGACGTCGGCCCAGGAGAGGACCGCGGGCTCCTCGTTCGCGAAGATCGTCTTCGCCATGTCGAGGACCTTGCGGGTCTCGGGGCTGTCGATCGCGATCGTCTTGCCGTCCTTGCTGAACTCGGCGGCGCCGTGCGACCACATCAGCGACCGCCAGGTGTGCTCGGCGTCGGAGGTCTGCGAGACCGCCGTGCCGATCGGGTTCCCCGCGGCCTTGAGCTTCGGCGCGTAGTCGAGGAGCTCCTGCCACTGAGTGAGGTGATCCGCCGTGAAGCCGGCGGTCTTCCAGAGATCGGTGCGCCACGCGCTGAGGAACGGGACGGCGAAGTCCGGGAAGCCGTACCACTTGCCGTTGACCTTGCCGATCGCTTCACCCGCCGGCAGCCAGCCGCCGTACTTGTTCGCGGCCCGGTCGCAGACGTCCGTGATGTCGACGAGGCTCGACGTGAACAGGGCGGGCAGGCCGTTCGCGAAGTGCGCGACGAGGTCGTGGCCGCTCTTGGCCGCCACCTCGGACGCGAATCGCGCGGGCAGGTCGGCCTGCGGGATCCGGTCGATCTTCACCGTCACGCCGTTCTTCGCTCCCCACTCGCCGGCCCACTTGTCGAGATAAGTGTCGAAGTCGGGAACGAAGTGGCTCCACTGGAGGATGTTGAGGCTGCCGCTGAGCTTGACCGGGGCCGCGCCGCTGCCGCTCGCCCCCGCGGGTGCCGTGGTCGCCGCGCCGCTGTTGCTCGGGGTGCCGATGCAGGCCGCCGCGATCGGTACGGCTGCCGCCGCGGCCGCGCCCTTGAGGAGGGTTCGCCGGTCGATCTTGCGCTGGGTCACTCCGTCCACCTATTGACCTCCCGCGCGCTGAATCCGGGGATTATGCGCCGATTCAGCCAGGCGCAACCTCGTTTTCGCACTGCGCGAAGGGTTACGAGGTGCGCGGCTCCGGCTTGTCCGGGTCCAGGCCGAGGTCCGCGATGGCCTTGGCCACATCGGCCGGCGCGTATTGCTCGTAGAGCGTCAGGCCGTGGAGCGAGGCCACGGCGATGCTCTCGGGGTCCACCTCGAAGAACCGCCGCAACGCCTCGCGGGTGTCCGAGCGGCCGAAGCCGTCGGTCCCGAGCGGGATGAACGGCTGCGGGCTCCAGCGGCCGATCTGATCGGGCAGCGACTTCAGGAAGTCCGACGCGGCGATGACCGGCCCGGCGTCGCGCAGAACCTGGGTGACGTACGGGATCCGCGGCTCGGCTTCCGGGTGCAGCCGGTTCCACCGCTCCGCCTCGAGGGCCTCGTTCCGCAGGAGCTGGTAGGAGGTGACGCTCCAGACGTCGGCCGAGACGTCGTACTTGTCGGCGAGCAGCTCCTGGGCGCGAAGGACCTGCTGCATGATCGAGCCGGATCCGAGGAGCGCGACCCGCCGGCGACTGCCGGTGTGGCCGGCGCGGTACTTGTAGATGCCGCGCAGGATGCCGTCGCGCGAGCCCTCGGGCATCGGCGGCATCGGGTAGTTCTCGTTGTACAGGGTCAGGTAATAGAAGATGTCTTCGCCGTCGGCGAGCATCCGCTTCAGCCCGTCCTCGACGATGACGGCCGTCTCGTACGCGAACGCCGGGTCGTAGGCGCGGATGTTCGGGATCACCGTCGCGAGGAGATGGCTGTGCCCGTCCTCGTGCTGCAGGCCCTCGCCGTTGAGGGTCGTGCGACCGGCGGTCGCGCCGAGCAGGAAGCCGTGGCCGCGGGTATCGCCGAAGGCCCACATCTGGTCGCCGGTCCGCTGCAGTCCGAACATCGAATAGAAGACATAGAACGGGATCATGTGGACCCCGTGGGTCGCGAAGGCGGTCCCGGCCGCGGTGAACGACGCCATCGAACCGGCCTCGGTGATCCCTTCCTCGAGGACCTGGCCGTCCTTGGCCTCGCGGTAGGGAAGGAGGGTCTCCGCGTCGACCGGCTCGTAGCGCTGGCCGAGCGGCGAATAGATGCCGACCTCCTTGAAGAGCGGGTCCATCCCGAAGGTGCGGGCCTCGTCGGGGATGATCGGGACGATCTGCTTGCCGATGGTCTTGTCCCGCAACAGGTTGCGAAGGAGCCGGGTGAACGCCATCGTCGTCGACGCGGCCGCGGTACCGCTGCCCTTCGGGAACTCCGCGAACACGCTCGGGTCCGGCATCGCGAGGGGCTTGGCGCGGACCACCCGCTTCGGCACCGGGCCGCCGAGGGCCCGGCGGCGCTCGAGCATGTAGCGGATCGGCTCGCTGTCCATGCCGGGGTGGTAGAAGGGCGCGGTCTCGAGCTGGTCGTCCGGGATCGGGAGCTCGAGGCGGTCGCGGAAGATCTTCATCTCCTCGATCGACAGCTTCTTCGCCTGATGCGTGATGTTGCGGGCCTCGACGTTCGGCCCGAGGGTCCAGCCCTTCACCGTCTGCGCGAGGACGACGGTGGGCGTGTCCTTGTGCGCGACCGCGGCGGAGTACGCCGCGTACAGCTTGCGGTAGTCGTGGCCGCCGCGACGGAGCGCCCGGAGCTCGTCATCGGACAGGTGCTCGACGATCTTCCGCAGGCGCGGGTCGGGACCGAAGAAGTGGTCGCGGACGTACGCCCCGTCGGCCGCGGTCATCCGCTGCGATTCGCCGTCGAGCCACTCGTTCATCTTGTTCACGAGCACGCCGTCCACGTCGCGCGCGAGGAGCTCGTCCCACTCGCGGCCCCAGAGGACCTTGATCACGTTCCAGCCGGATCCGCGGAACACGGCCTCGAGCTCCTGCACGATCTTGCCGTTCCCCCGCACGGGTCCGTCCAGCCGCTGCAGGTTGCAGTTCACCACGAACGTGAGGTTGTCCAGGCCCTCGCGCGCCGCCACATGTAGCGCGCCGAGCGATTCGGGCTCGTCGCACTCGCCATCGCCGAGGAACGCCCAGACCCGCGAGCGGCTCGTGTCGACGATGCCGCGGTTGTGGAGGTAGCGGTTGAACCGCGCCTGGTAGATCGCCGCGAGCGGCCCGAGGCCCATCGAGACCGTTGGGAATTCCCAGAAGTCCGGCATCAGCCGCGGGTGCGGATACGACGACAGGCCCTGTCCCGGCACGACTTCACGACGGAAATGCGCGAGCTGGTCCTCGGTCAGCCGGCCTTCGAGGAACGCGCGCGCGTAGATGCCCGGGGAGGCGTGCCCTTGAAAGAAGATCTGGTCGC
>JAXDLF010000156.1:0-6071 GCA_034666765.1 Chloroflexota bacterium | reverse complement strand
GCCAAGGTGGACGGCGCCGGGCACCTGCGGTTCCTCGTGAGCGTCGTGCTTCCGCTCTCGATCCCGGTGCTCGTCACGGTCACGCTCATCACCGCCCTCGGCCGCTACGACGCCTTCCAGTGGCCGCTCCTGGTCACGAACAGCGACGCCGTACGGCCGGTGCAGGTGGGAATGGCGCAGTTCCGCACGGAATTCGGGGCGCAATATCATCTCGAGATGGCGGCGGCCACGTTCGTGATCGCCCCGGTGGTCCTCATTTTCCTGTTCGCGCAGCGGTATCTCATCCAGGGAGTGGCGAGGACGGGTATCCGTGGGTAGCTCGCCCGCGTATATCCATGGACGGGCCGGCGGGCCGGCGGTAGCGACGAGGAGGGTCTCATGCGGTTGAAGGTGGCGATCATCGCGGCGGTCATGGTCATCGCGACGGCGTGCAGCGGGGCTGCCGCGCCGGCGCCGGCCCAATCGACCCAGGCCGACATCGAGCTGTCCGGGCAGCCCATCGCCCTGACGCTCTGGCACACCCAGACCGGTGCCAACGCGGCGGCCCTGCAGTCGATGGCCGACCGGTTCAACTCCACCAACGGCAAGGGCATCACCGTCACCCTGCAGTACCAGGGCAGCTACACCCAGCTCTACCAGAAGAACCTGTCGGCGATCCAGGCCGGCGCGCTGCCGGAGCTCGCGGTCGCGTACGAGAGCTTCGTCGCCGATTACATGAAGGCCGACGTCGTCCTCAACCTCGACCCGTACGTGAAGTCCGCGAAGAACGGGCTGGACGCCAAGTCGAAGGACGACATCTACAAGCCGTACTACGACACCAACACGTTCCCGCAGTTCGGCAATCAGCTCCTCTCGTTCCCGTTCACGAAGTCCCTCTTCCTCCAGTACCAGAACGACGACATCCTGAAGGAGATCGGCAAGAGCGCGCCGAAGACCTGGGATGAGTTCGAGGCCACCTCGAAGGCCGCCAGCAAGACGGGCGCCGACGGCAAGCCCACCCGGTACGGCTGGGCGGTCACGATCAACGCCTCGAACTTCAACGGCTGGGTCCTGTCGCGCGGCGGCAAGCTCATGAGCGACGATCAGAAGACCGTCGCCTGGGACCAGCAGCCGGCGATCGACGCCGTCACGATGATGAAGCGCATGATCGACAACAACAGCGCGTACGTGCCGAAGGGCTTCGACTACCAGACCGACTTCGGGACCGCGAAGGTCGCGTTCGTCCAGGAGTCGAGCACCGGCCGTCCGTTCTTCGTGTCGAGCTTCAAGCAGCCGATCAACTGGAGCCTCACGAACATCCCGCAGAAGGACGCCGCCAAGCCGGCGACGGTCCAGTACGGCGCGAACGTCGCGATCTTCAAGAGCACGCCCGAGAAGCAGCTCGCGTCGTGGCTGTTCGTGAAGTGGTTCTCCGACGCCGCGCAGACCGCCGAATGGGCGGTGAAGTCGAGCTACATGCCGGTGCGCAAGAGCGCCGCGGACACCGACACCCTCAAGAACTCGTGGAAGACCGACGTCCAGGGGAAGCAGGCCTTCGACGCGATCGGCTCGAGCGTCCCGGAGCCGAACGTCCGGGGCCAGCAGGACATCCGCACCGTCATCGAGGACATGCTGAACGCGGTCGTGGCCGGCAAGGTCACCGACATCCCCGCCGCGGTGAAGGCCGCCGGGGTGAAGGCGAACCAGATCCTGAAGGACAACCAATAGCCATCGCGGTCACGCGGTAGACACGAGGGCGGGGCGCGAGCCCCGCCCTCTCGCGATCGCTCCACTCGACGGCCTCTCGTCGGCTGCCTCTCGCCCCGACTGCCTGGCGGGGGCTCTCCGAATCGCTCGGCGGACTGGCTGTTCATGACGCGACCTGCCACCATCGGCGGATGCGGCGCCCGCTGTTCAGCCCGACCGTCGCCCGGGTGGCCCTCGCCGTCCTGCTATTCGGCGGCGCGTACTTCGCCGTGCGTCCCTGGACCGACTGCGCGTTCGCGCTGCCGTCCGCCTCGGATCTCCCCGGCATCTGCGCGTTCGGCACCTCGATACCGGGCTTCGTGACGCCGCTCTGGCCGAACCTCCTTGCCGCGGCGATCTACGTCGTGGCCGGACTGGCGATCGCGCTGGTCGGTCGGGTCGAGCTCACGATGCCGAGGCGGTCCTAGTCAGCTCGAACGTCCAACCCGGCTGCCAATCGAATGGCGCGTCGACCAGGTCCTCGAGCGAGCGGCCGGCCAGCAGGTGCTCGAGGGCCCAACGAGTCGCGGAGTGCCCGACGACGAGGACTCGTCGACCGTCGTACGTCGTCAGGTCGGCCAGGAAGTCACGCACTCGCACGACCACGTCGGCGTAGCTTTCTCCGCCGGGGAACGGGGCACCGATGAATCGCGAGCGGGGGCTGAGCCGTCCCACCGCCGCGCCGTTCAGCTCGCCGTAGTCGCACTCGCGTAACCGCGGATCGGCATGGATCGGCACAGCCGTGTTCGCGAAGGCGATCGCGACGGTCTCCACGGCACGCGCGAGGTCCGAGCTGAACACCGCGGCCAGGCCGGTGTCCCTCCGTCGCGCGCCGAGCTCGCCCGCCAGGCGCCGGCCGCGCTCGGAGAGGCGGCCGGGAAGCCACCCGGTCGCGATGCCCCGTTCGTTGTCCACGCTGATCGAGTGGGTCTCGAACACGATCTCGATGGGCATGGCCTAGCCGGCCCGGCCGAGCTCCGCTTTCAGCGACGCGACCGCGGCCTCGCGCTCGGCGAGGGTCGCCCGCGCCTTCTCGACCACCGCCGCCGGCGCGCGCTTCGCGAAGTCGGAGCCGAGCAGGGTGCGCGAATGCTCGAGGAGCTTCAGGGCCTCCTCGAGCTCCTTCTCGAGCCGAGCCCGATCGCCCGCCGTGTCGCGCGGCACGTCGACGCGCACCTCGACCGCGCGAACGAGCGTGGGCGCCGCGTCGCCCCCGCCGAAGCGCACGTCGGCCGTCGTGAGCGACGCGATGATGTCGGCGAACGGACGGAGCGCCTCCGCGTCTCCGCCGAGGGCGACCCGGACCTTCGTGCGCGGATCGACGTCGGCCTCCTGGCGGCGCTCTCGGATCCGGCGGATGACCTCGATCGCGAGGCCGAACCGGTCCTCCAACGCGGCGTCGCGCGCCCCGGGCTTCGGCCAGGCCGAGACCACGAGCGACGGCGCGGCGTCCGACGTGCGTCCGATGGCCCGGAGCTGCAGCGCGAGCGTCTCGGTGACGAACGGGATGCTCGGATGGGCCAGCCGCAGGACGCGGTCGAGCACGTACGCCAGGGTCCGCACCGCCGCGTCCTCGGAACCGGCGGGCCGCCGCTGCGGCTTCGCGAGCTCGACGTAGACGTCGGCGACCTCCGTCCACACGAACTGCTGGAGCGCGGTCGCGTACTCGCCGAACTGGTAGTGCTCGATCAGCCGGGTGAGCTCCTCGACCGCCGCTTCGGTGCGCGACAGGATCCAGCGGTCCGCTTCCGTCAGGTCCGTCCCCGCCGGTGCCTGATCGATCGGGCCCGCGAGGGCCTCCGGGCGGGCCTCGACCTGCGCGAGCGCGAACCGGCCGATGTTCCAGAGCTTGTTCACGAAGCGGCGGCCGTTCTCGAGCTTGCCCTCGGAGAACTCGCTGTCCGCGCCCGCGGAGACCCCGTTCACGAGCGCGTACCGAAGGGCGTCGGCGCCGTGCTCCTCGATCATCTCCACCGGACTCACGACGTTGCCCTTGGACTTGCTCATCTTCTGATTGCCGGTGCGCACGAGCCCGTGCAGGTACACGACGTGGAACGGCACGTCGCCCATGTTCTCGATGCCCATCATCAGCATCCGGGCCACCCAGAAGAACAGGATGTCGTAGCCCGTCTCGAGGACCGACCCCGGGTAGAAGCGCGCGAGATCCTTCGTCCGCTCCGGCCAGCCGAGCGTGGAGTGCGGCCAGAGCGCGGAGCTGAACCAGGTGTCGAGGACGTCGGGGTCCTTCTTGAGGTCGTTGGACCTGCAGGTGGGGCACGTCGTCGGATCCGGAGCATCCTCGTCCGGCACGATGACCTCGTTGCAGTCCCGGCAGTACCAGACCGGGATCTCGTGACCCCACCAGATCTGCCGCGACACCGGCCAGTCGCGGATGTTCTCCATCCACTCGAAGTACACCTTCTCCTGGTACTTCGGGATGATGCGCACCGTCCCGTTCCGCACGGCCTCGATCGCCGGCTTCGCGAGCGGCGGCATCCGCATCCACCACTGCTTCATCACGAGCGGCTCGTCCACGGTCTCGCAGCGGTCGTGGATCCCGACGTTGTGGGTGATCGGCTCCTGCCGCACCAGCAGCCCCAGGTCCTTGAGGCGCGTGACCATCGCCGTGCGCGCCGTGTCGCGATCCAAGCCGGCCAGCGGCCCGGCGGCCGGGGTCATGTACCCGCGGGTGTCGATCGCCGACAGCACCTGCAGGCCGTGGCGCTGGCCGATCTCGAAGTCCGTCGCGTCGTGACCCGGCGTCACCTTGAGCGCGCCCGTGCCGAACTCCCGGTCGACGGCCTCGTCGCCGATGATCTTGACCTTCCGCTCGGACACCGGCACGAGCACGTCCTTGCCGATCAGGTCCTTCCAGCGCGGGTCCTCAGGGTGCACGGCGACGGCCGTGTCGGCCACGATCGTCTCGGGACGCGTGGTCGCGACGATCACGTCGGGCGTGCCTTCGGGCATCGGCGTCGCCCACGGGTACCGCACGTAGCTCAGCTGGTCGGTCCGCACGACGTGGAGCGCCTCGAGATCGGAGTACGTGGTCTGGCAGGTGAGGCACCAGTGGACGATCCGGTCGGCGCGATAGAGGTGCCCCTTCCGGTACATGCGGATGAAATGGATCCGGACGCGGCGCTGCATGTCCGGATCCATCGTGAAGTGCACGCGGGTCCAGTCCAGGCTGCAGCCGAGCATGCGCAGCTGCTTGTAGATGCGGGGCTTGTAGTGCTCCATCCAGCGCCACATCTCGGCGAGGAACTCCTCGCGCGTCAGGCCGAGCGTTGGCGAGCCGTCCGTGCGCCGGTTGCCGTACTCCTTCGCGAGCTCTTTCTCGACGACGATCTGGGCGATGATCCCGGCGTGGTCCGAGCCCGGCAGCCAGAGCGTCGGCTCGCCGCGCATCCGATGCCAGCGGGCCATGAGGTCCTCGTAGCCGCCGAAGCCGAGCGCGTGGCCCAGGTGCAGGTCGCCGGTCACGTTCGGCAGCGGCAGCATCATCACGAACGGCTTCTCGCCCGGCTGCTCGGGGGGCGGCGTGAAGAAGCCCGAGGCCTCCCACCAGTCGTAGAGGAACGTCTCGACGGCGCTCGCGTCGAAGTTCTTGCCGCGGTACTGCAGGACCGCTTGCGGGGGCTTCGGCTGCGTCGCCATCGCGCTCCTCCTTCGGAACATGAAATAGCCGCCGTCCCGATCGGTCGACCTGGGACGAGCGGCTCGTGGTACCACCCTGGCTTCACGCCCTCACGGGCGTCTCATTCGAGCGCTAACGGGCTCACCCGATCCGGCTCGCGAGTGACGTTCCCGACCCAGCGCCGCGATCCGCTCTCAGCTGACGCGGATCGTCTCTGTCCGGATGCGGTCGGTACTCCGTTCGGTCGTCGCCGGCTGAGATCGATTCTAGAGGTCGTCGCGCGCCGGGGCCCAGATGTCGATGACCTGGCAGGCCTCCTCGAACACGCGCGCGCCGTGCGACGCGTTCGCCGGCACCCGATACGAGTCGCCGGGAGTGAGGATCCGCTGCTCGCCCGCGATCACCATCACCAGGCTCCCCTTGGTGACGACACCGGTCTGCTCCATCGGATGCTTGTGGGTCTCGACGACGGTCTTGGGCGCCAGGTCGGTGATGGCGATCGTCGCCGCCTCGGCGCGGATGATCTTCTGGGTCATTCCGGGCGCGGGGTTCTTCACCGGGAGGTCGCGGGGAGAGGCGAAGTACAGCTTCGGCATGCACCGAATGCTAGCTAGGCGCTGGAGGCTTCGTCTCCCTCGAGGACGAGCTGCTCGTTCTTGCTGAGGAGCAGCGGGTTGGCCTTGCCCTCGATGGCCTCGGCGGTCACGAC
>JAXDLF010000155.1:0-5772 GCA_034666765.1 Chloroflexota bacterium | reverse complement strand
AGCGAGTAGCCGTGATCCTCGAGGTACACGACCAGGTGCACCGGTACGCCGACGCCGAGGGCGTACAGCGCGAACGCGACGGCGAGCCACTTGAACGAGGGATGGCGCAGCGCCTCGCCGAACGAGTGACTCAGCTCGGGCATCGCCGTGGCGACGCCCGCGCCGCGGTCCAGCGGGTCGCCATCGACGCCGAGCCCGATGTCCGCCGGGCGCCGGCGGAGCAGCAACGCGTGTGGCGCGATCGTGAGGACCCCGAGGATGACCGCGAGCGTCACGAGCGCCGCGCGCCAGCCCTGGACGGAGACGAGCCACGCGGCCAGCGGGACGAACACGGTGCTGGAGAAGCCGGCGATGAGCGTGACGAGCGTGAGCGCCCGTGACCGGTTGCGCCGGAACCACACGATCATCGTGGCGAACGCCGGTCCGTAGTTCACCGCCGCGAACGCGACGCCGATGGCGATCCAGATGAGATAGAAGGACGCAAGGTCGCGGGCCTGGGACCAGGCGATCACGAGCGGCACGGCGACGACCGAGCCGACGGTCATGAGGGCTCGGGGTCCGTGCTCGTCGAGCCAGCGGCCGGCGCCGACGCCGACGAGCCCCGACACGATGAGCATGACCGAGAGCGCGCCGGAGACCTCCGCCCGCGACCAGCCCATCTCCGCCGAGGTCGGACCGATGAGCACGCCGAACGTGTAGTAGAGGACCCCCCACGAGACGGTCTCGGTGCACCCGAGGACCACCGCGAGGATCCATCCGTAGTACGGCCGTCGCGCCGGAGCGCTCACGGCCCCGAGGCTATGGGCGCGCGGCCGTCAGTGCCGAGATGGGGATGACCGCCTGGGCCGTCCCGCAGCAGGTGCTCTCCGCGGAGCCGCAGTCGACGCCGTCGCAGCAGTCGGCGCCACCCGAGCAGACGCCGGTCCGCGGCAGCACGAGCTCCACGGACGCCGCGCCCGCCAGGTCGCCGGCCAGGGCGCTCGCGATCGAGCGCACCTGCTCGTAGCCGGTGAGCATGAGGAATGTCGGCGCGCGGCCGTAGCTCTTCATGCCGGCGATGTAGAAGTCCTTCTCCGGGTGCGCGAGCTCGCGGAACCCGTGCGGCGGCACCGTGCCGCAGCTGTGCACGTTCGGGTCGATGAGCGGCGCGAGGGCCGGCGGGGCCTCGAGGATGTCGTCGACCCGCACCCGCAGCTCGCGGAGCGGCGCGAGGTCCGGGCGGAAACCGGTGGTCGCGACGATCCGGTCGAACGGGCCGAGCTCGCGACTCCCGTCCGAGACCAGCACGCCGCCGTCGGCGGACGGGCGCAGCTCGGCGATCCGCATGACGACCTGCGTCACCGCGCCGCCGTCGACGAGCGCGCGCATCCGGGTCCCGAGCGCGCCCCGGGCGGGCAGCGCGTCGTTCTCGGCGCCGCCGTACTTCGCGTCGGCGAACGGGCGGCGCACGAGCCACGTGATCGAGGTGTCGGGCAGCTCGGCGAGATCGATGAGCACGTCGAACGCGGAGTGACCGCTGCCGACGACGAGCACACGCGTGCCGGCGTACCTCGCGCGGTCGCGGCCGAGCGGATCGGCGATGCCGTAGTGGATCCGATCGGCGACCGCGGCCTCGCCGCGGGCCGGGACGCCACTCGCGCCAAGCGGGTTCGGGATGCCGTACGTGCCCGATGCGTCGATGACGGCGCGCGCGAGGAGCACGCGCTCGCCCTCGGGCGCCGTGACCGTGAGCGCGAACGGCGCGTCGTCGCGCCCGGCGGTCTTCATCTTGTCGAAGCCGAGCCGCGCCACCGCCGTCACCCGATGCCCGAGCCGCACGCGATCGCCGAGCGCCCGGCCGAGCGGCGCCAGGTACTCCTCGACGAGCTCGCGGCCGGTCGGGTACCCCTCGCCGTCCGGCTCGATCCAGCCGCTCCGAGCGAGCAGCTCGCGCGCCGCCGGGTCGATGTCGTATTTCCAGGGCGAGAAGATCCGGACGTGACCCCACTCGAGCACGCTGGCGCCGACGGACGGGCCGGCTTCCAGGACGAGCGGGACGGCGCCGCGCTTCACGAGCTGGGCGGCCGCGGCCAGGCCCACGGGGCCGCCGCCGATCACCGCAACCGGCAGCTCACGCAGCTCGCTCATCTCGCACCTCCTGGACCATGCCGCCGATCTTGGCTCACACATTGACGCTTGTCAATATCGAACTTGGTGGATATAGTGGACCGACATGGACGACGTGAAGATCCTGCAGGCCATCGCCGAGCCGACCCGGCTCGCCATCGTGCGCGAGCTCGCGTCCGCCGGCGAGGTGTGCGCCTGCGACTTCAGCGATTGCTGCGGCGTGAGCCAGCCGACGGTCTCGCATCACCTCAAGGTGCTGCGCGAGGCCGGCGTCATCAGCGGCGAGCGCCGCGGGACCTGGATCTACTACCGGCTCGAGCCGAAGGCCGCGGCACGCATCGCGGCGCTCGGCCATCTGCTGTCCGCGGGTGCGCGGTTCGAGCCCCGGCGCGTCCGCACGAAGCCGGCGCTCGCGTAGGCGAGGTGGCCGCGCGGCGGGTCCTGTTCCTCTGCACCCACAACTCCGCGCGCTCGCAGATGGCCGAAGGCCTCCTCCGCCATCTCGGCGGTGGGCGGTTCGAGGCCCACAGCGCCGGCACCGAGGCGACGCGGGTACGCCCGCTCGCGATCGCGGCCATGGACGAGCTCGGCATCGACATCTCGACGCAGACGTCGAAGACCCTGGATCCGTACGTGAACGACCGGTTCGACTGCGTCATCACGGTGTGCGACGACGCGACCGAGGCGTGTCCGTTCTTCCCGAACGCGGGACACCGGATCCACTGGTCGCTGCCCGATCCGTCCAAGGCCACCGGCACCGCGAGCGAGCAGCTGGCGGTCTATCGAACCGTGCGTGACGACCTGCGCGCGCGTATCGAGTCGGAGCTGCTCCAGCCGGAGCGCGCCTAGCCCGCCGCCTCCGCGATGAGATGGATCCGCTCGGGGCGGATCGCGATCTGCACGGCGCCGTTGAAGTTCGCGGCGGCACCGGGGTCCGGCTGATCGACGATCCACTCGCGGCCGTCGACCGTGACCCAATACCGCATGAGGTCGCCGAGGAACGCCTTGCGCGCGACCGTGCCCGGGACGAGGACCTGGCCGTCCCCACCGGCGCTCGCCGGGCGCAGGGCGAGGCTCTCCGGCCGGATGCACAGGCGGACCTTCGCGCCGTTCGACAGCGCGACGCCGTCGGGCACGCGCACCGGGGCGTGCGCCGATCCGACCGACACGACCGCCGTTCCATCGCGCATCTCGCGCACCGTCGACGGCACGAGGTTGACCGCGCCGACGAAGTCCGCCAGGAACGCCGTGCGCGGGTGGTAGTAGATGTCCCACGGCGCGCCGGCCTGCTCGACCTTGCCCGCGTTCATGACCGCGACCCAGTCCGAGAGCGAGAGGGCCTCGTCCTGATCGTGGGTGACGTACACGAAGGTCATCTGCAGGCGCTGCTGGAGCGCGCGCAGCTCCCAGCGGAGCGACTCCCGCAGCTTCGCGTCGAGATTGGAGAGCGGCTCGTCCAGCAGGAGGATCTCCGGCTCGACGACGAGCGCGCGCGCCACGGCGACGCGCTGCTGCTGGCCGCCGGAGAGCTGATTCGGCTGGCGGTCGCCGAGGCCCGCGAGCCCGACGAACTTCAGCGTCTCGTCGACCTTCGCCGCGATGGCGGCCTTGCTCTTGCGCTGCAGCTTCAGGCCGTAGCCGACGTTGTCCCGCACGCTCATGTGCGGGAAGAGCGCGTAATCCTGGAAGACCATCGCCGCGCCGCGCTTGTGCGCGGGCAGGTTGTTGATCCGGCGGCCGCCGAGCTCGATGTCGCCCACGTCCGGGTCGTAGAACCCGGCGATCATCCGGAGCGTCGTCGTCTTGCCGCAGCCGGACGGCCCGAGGAGCGTGGCGAACGACCCGCGGGGGACCGCGAAGGAGACGTCGTCGACCGCGGCCGCGGCGCCGAAGCGCTTGGTGACGTGCGACAGCTTCAGGTGATCAGCCACCGCGGAATCCTGTCACAGCCAGGCGGCCGCCGAGCCGCTGGATGAGGACGACCACGATGATGGCCATCCCGACGTCGCCGACGGTGAACGCCGCGGCGCCACCCCAGTTGAAGTCGTTCACCAGCTGGAAGATGGTGATGGTCGCCGTCGTGGAGCGGGGCGTGAACAGGAAGATGACGACCGAGAGGGTCGTCACCGCCCGGACGAACGTCGTGACGAAGCCCACCTGCACCGATCCGCCGAGCATCGGCACGAGCACGTCACGGAATCCTCGCAGGCTCGAGGCACCGAGGCTGGTCGCGGCCTCGTCGATCGACTTGTCGATCTGCCTGAGCCCGACCGTCACCGCCTGGTACGCCACCGGGATGTTCCAGAACAGCAGCGCGATGACGATGAGCTGCGCGCGCAGATCGCGCTGGCCGAAGAACTCGGCGAGCTGATCCGACCACGGCTGGTTGAACGCGGTGAGGTAGCCGATGCCGAAGAAGATTCCCGGGATCGCGGCCGGCATGATGAGCAGGAAGTCGAAGATCTTCCGGCCCGGCCAGGTGCCCCGCTGCACCATGAACCCCGCGAACAGCGCGAAGACCGAGCAGCCGATCGCAGCGAGCATGCTGTAGACGAACGAGTTCTGGAGCGACGTCGCGTGCGCGCCGAGATACTCGAAGTGCTGCAGCGTGAAGTTCAGGTTCGTCGGGAAGTACAGGGTCAGCGCGCTGACGATGAGCGTGCCGTACACCAGCAGGATGAGCCCGGCGAGGGCCAGGCACGCGACGAAGCAGGCCCGGGTGAGCGCGACCGGCACCGGCGGACGGGGCATCGACGAGGCCTTGCCGCCCACGGTCACGAAGGACCGGCCGCGATCGAGGGCCGTCTTGGCGAAGTACAGCGACAGCGCGAGGAGCAGGAGGATCGTGCTCACCGCCGCGGCCCCGGTGAAGTCGCCGAAGCCTTCGATGAGCGAGTAGGCCTGGGTCGGCAGGACGTTGAAGCCGCCGCCGATGAGCTGCGGGTTCCCGAAGTCCTCGAGGATGTAGATCGCGCAGGTGAGGATCGCCGCGCCGAGCCCCGGGCCGGAGAGCGGCAGGGTCACCGAGCGGAACACCTGCCACGGGCCCGCACCCAGATTGCGCGCCGCCTGCTCGAGCCGCGCGTCGCTGCGCGAGAGCACGTCGGCGATGAGCTGGTAGGCGAACGGGAAGAACGCGATCGTCTGCACACCCCAGACGCCGAGCAGGCCGAACACGCTCGGCGACTGGCCGAAGACGCCGTACGACACGATGCCGCGCGGGCCGAACAGCAGGATGTACACGGCCGCGACGACGAAGGGCGGCGAGAGCAGCGGGAGGATGCCGATGATCCGGAAGAACGGCTTCCACCGCATCGGCGTGTAGACCATCGCGTACGCGAACACGAAGCCGAGCAGCACCGCCGTCGTCGTCGACAGCAGCGTGATCTTGATGGAGTTCGTGAGCGGCAACGTCCACGTTCCACCCTGGAGGAACGAGACGTAGCCATCGGCGCCCGGAACGAGGACGACCTGGATCTGCGGATACACGATGAACGCGAGCACCAGGGCGATGGCAGCAAGCAGCGCGAGCAGGAGGACCGGCTCGCGCCGCAGGCTGCGCATCGTCTAGTTCGTGCTGAAGGCTTCCGCTAGCGACCCACCGTTGACTGCCACATCGTGAGGATGCGGGTCTTGTTGTCCGTCGCCCACTGGCGGTCGTAGTTG
>JAXDLF010000154.1:0-10142 GCA_034666765.1 Chloroflexota bacterium | reverse complement strand
TCGTCGTCGGCGAGGAACTCGATCGCGTCGTCGAGCGACAGCGTGCGGATGCCGTCGAGCTTCGCCGCGATGTCGCTGTTGCTGCTCCGCATGTTCGTGAGGTGCTTCTTCTTGCAGACGTTGATCTCGAGGTCGCGCTCGCGGATGTGCTGGCCGACGATCATCCCCTCGTAGACCTCGACGCCCGGCCCGATGAACAGCGTGCCGCGGTCCTGTGACCCGGCGAGGCCGAACGTGCTCGTCTCCCCCGCCTCGAACGCGATGAGCGAGCCGAACTCGCGCGTCGCGATCGGACCGGCGTGCGGGCCGTAGCCGGCGAACAGCGTGTTCATGACGCCCTGGCCGCGGGTGTTCGTGAGGAACGCCTGGCGGAATCCGAGCAGGCCGCGGGTCGGCACCTTGTAGACGCAATGCACGCTGCCGTCGTCGCGGTACTTCATGTCCTGGAGGATGCCGCGGCGCTGGCCGACGAGCTCGACCACGGCGCCGAGCCCCTCCTGCGAGACCTCGACCTCGAGCTGCTCGTACGGCTCCAGGGTCTCGCCGTTCACGACCTTGCCGATGACCTCGGGCTTGGAGACCTGGAACTCATAGCCCTCGCGGCGCATGTTCTCGACGAGGATCGCGAGGTGCAACTCGCCGCGGCCGGAGACCAGCAGCGTGTCTGGCGTGTCGGTGTCCTCGACCTTGAGCGCGACGTCGCGCTCGAGCTCCGCGTAGAGGCGCTCCCTGAGCTTCCGGCTGGTGACGAAGGTGCCCTCGCGGCCGGCGAACGGCGAGTCGTTGACCTTGAACGACATCCGCAGGGTGGGCTCCTCGACCCGGATCGGCGGGAGCGCCCGCGGGTCGGCCGCGTCGGCGATGGTCTCGCCGATGGTGGCGTCCCCGACGCCGGCGATCGCGACGATGTCGCCGGCCTCGACGGCATCGACCTCTTCGCGGTCGAGACCGTTGAACGTGAACACGGCGGTCACGGTGGTCGGCGCCAGGATCTTGCCATCGTGGTCGATCCGCACGACCTTCTGACCGCGCTTCACCCGCCCGCTCTGCAGCCGGCCGAGGACGATCTTGCCCTTGTAGTCGTCGAGGGTCGTCATCGTGGCGAGGAGCTGGGTCGGGCCGTCCGGATCGACGTCCGGCGGGGGGATCTCGCCGACGATCGCGTCGAACAGCGGCTCGAGGGTCGTGCCAATGTGCCGGTGATCCGTGCTCGCCGCGCCGATGAGGGCGTTCGTGTAGACGGTCTCGAACTCGGCCTGCTGCTCGGACGCGCCCAGGTCGAGGAACAGGTCGAAGGTCTCGTTCAGGACGTGGTTCGGCCGCGCGTTCGGGCGGTCGACCTTGTTCACGACGAGGATCGCCCGGTGGCCGCGCTGGAGGGCCTGGCGCAGCACGAACTTCGTCTGCGGCATCGGCCCGTCGACCGCGTCGACGAGCAGGAGGACGCCGTCGACCATGTTCATGACCCGCTCGACCTCGCCGCCGAAGTCGGCGTGACCGGGGGTGTCGACGATGTTGATCTTCGTGCCGCGGTACACGATGGCCGTGTTCTTGGCCATGATCGTGATCCCGCGCTCGCGCTCGAGGGCGTTGCTGTCCATGACCCGCTCGGCCACCTGCTGGTTCTCGCGGAAGATGTGGCTCTGCTTGAGCATGGCGTCGACGAGGGTCGTCTTCCCATGGTCGACGTGGGCGATGATCGCGACGTTGCGGATGTCGTTACGTGCTGTCACCTATTAAGGGTAAGGGGTCGGACTCGATCTCCCACAGCCGCCGCATCTCGTCCGAGGTCTCGAGGAGCTCGTCCAGCGAGCCCTCGGCGTCGACGCGACCGTCCTTCAACACGACGATCCGGTCGGCGCGGCGGAGCGCGGGCTTGCGGTGGGACACCGCGAGGATCGTCGGCCGCTCGGCGAGCCCGTGGGACGGATCGACCAACCGGTCCCAGAGCGCCCGCTCGGTGTCGACGTCGAGCGCGCTCGATAGATCGTCCACGACGAGCAGATCGGCGTGACGCACGAACGCCCGCGCCGCCGCCACCCGCTGGACCTGCCCGCCGGACAGCCGCACCCCGCGTGAGCCGACCAGCGTGTCGAGGCCCTGCGCGAGCTCCGGGATGTCCCGCTCGAGCACCGCGGCATGGATCGCGGCCGCGAGCAGCGGATCGTCCGGGAGCCCGAGGAGGATGTTCGCCCGCACCGAGTCGCTGAACAGGCGCGGCACCTGCGGGACGTACGCGGACCGCGGCGGCCCGAAGAACGCGTTCGGGTCGGACACCGGCGAGCCGTTCCAGCTGATGACGCCCGACTCCGCCGGCAGCAGGCCGAGCAGCACGCGGAGCAGGGTCGTCTTGCCCGCGCCGATCCGGCCGGTGACCACCGTGAACGAGCCCCGTTCGAGGCGGAGGGAGACGTCGCTGATGCCCGGGGCCACGGCGTCCTGGTGCGATCGGCCGAAGCGATACCAAAGGTGCGCCGCCTCGATGGCCCGCAGATCACCACCCGGCCGCGGGACGGGCGCCGTGAGGGGGCCGTGCAGGAGCAGCGGCGTGCGCGCGACGAGCCCGCCGGCCGACACGCCGGATGACTCCCCGCGCATGAGGGCGAGCATGCGCCGCACCGAGACGTTGAGCTGCTTCCACTGCGTGAGGAACAGTCCCGCGAAGCCGGTGAACTCGGTCACGAAGCCGAGGTACGACACGAACAGCGCGAAGTCACCGACGGTGAAGCTGCCGGCGCGCATCGACTGGGCCCCCAGCAACAGGATCAGCCCGGTCCCGAGGTTCACGGTGTTCCAGTAGATCGACTGGGTGACCAGCTGGACCCCGCGCTCGCGGAGCAGCGCGCGCCGGCGCACGTCGTTGAGGCGGCGGAAATGGTCGACGACGCCACGCTCGGCGCGCGCGAGCTGCACGGCCTGGACCGCCCCGAAGATCTCGCCGAGGGCACCGGTCACGTGGCTCGTTGCCACCTGGCTCGCGGACCGCGTCTGGCGCAGCCGGTTCGTCGCGACCTGCGCGACGAGGATGATCGCCGCCAGCGGAGCGAAGACGAAGATCGCGATCGTCGCGTTGACCCGGATGAGGATCGTCATCGCCGCGGCCGCGAACACGAGGTTGCCGATCATGTCGATCGTCCAGTCGGCGCCGTTCTCGGCATGCTCCACGTCGTCGCGGAACACGGAGAGCGCCTCGCCCGGCGTGCGGTCCAACGATCGGGCCCCGGGGCGGCGGAGGACCTCGGTCAGCATGTTGCGCTGCAGGACGCCGGTGACCCCGAAGCGGAAGTCGACGTCGATCATCCAGCCGATGAGCATCGCGGCCGCGTGCCCGATGCCCGCGCCGACGAACAGCGCGGCGAGCCAGAGGACTGCCGGGACGTCGGCCGTGCCGCGCTGCAGCTCGTCGAAGGCGCGCTGCGCGACCAGACCCGGCAGGAGCTGCGACCCATAGACACCGATCCACGCGACCGCGTCGGCGAGGTATCGCCCCGTCCGATAGGTCGCCATCCGCCAGAGGAACCGGCCGGTGCCGATCGTGTCGTCCGTCACGAGCGGGGTCACGAGGCGAGCACCGGCTCGAGCCCGGTGCGCAGCAGCGCGGAGAATCGCGAGGCCGGGTCCGCGGCGAGCGCCGTCCGCGGCCCGTGCTCGACGATCCGACCGTCCTCGAGGATGAGGATGTCATCGCAGCGCTCCACGGTCGCGAGCCGGTGCGCGATCACGATCGCCGTGCGGTTCGACAGCAGCGCGTCGATCGCCTCCTCGACGTGGCGTTCGGTGACCGGGTCGAGGCGCGACGACGCCTCGTCCAGCACGACGAGTCCCGGGTCGCGCAGGAACACCCGCGCGAACGCGAGCAGCTGGGCCTCGCCGGCCGACAGGCCGCTCCCGGTCATGTCGGTGCCGAGCGGATCCGCCGGCGACCGGTGCCGCAGCCACGGACCGAGCCCGACGCCGTCGACGACGGCCTCGAGCCGGGCATCGTCGATCGTGCCGTCGAAGAACGTGAGGTTGTCGCGGACCGACGCGCTGAAGAGCTGCACGTCCTGGCTGACCAGCGTCGCGCGCGATCGCACCGCTGCGAGCGACGCGTCGCGAAGATCGACACCGCCCAACCGCACCGCGCCGCTCGTCGGGTCGTAGAACCGGAGCAGCAGCCGGGCCAGGGTGGTCTTCCCGCTGCCGGTGCGGCCGAGGATCCCGAGCACCCGGCCGGGCGCGATCCGGAACGACAGGTCGTGGAGCACGAGGTCGTCGTCGTAGCCGAACGAGACGCCGTCAAGCTCGACGCCGAGCGCGCCGCCGGGCAGCCGGCGCTCGCCGTCGACGAGCGCCGAGCCGGTCCGAAGCAGCTGGTCGACGCGGCCGAGGCTCGCGACGGCCCGCTGCATGTCCTCGAGCTCGCGCCGGAACGACTCGATCGGCCGGCGGAGCAGCTCGGTGTAGTAGAAGAGCAGGTAGACCGTGCCGACGGTGATCGCGCCGATCGTCCAGAGGTAGCCGCCGACGGCGAACGCGACGGCGTTGCCGACGGCGAACGTCAGGATCGTCGACGCCCAGATCACGCCCACGCCCAACATCGCGCGACGGCGCGACGCGAGCCAGTCGCGATGGTGCAGGGCGAGGCCATTCAGCACATGCGTCTCGGCCCCGCTCGAGCGGATGTCCTCGGTGCCGCCCAGCCGCTCGCCGAGGTAGCCGTAGGTTTGGGCGGCGGTTTCGCGCACGCGTCGCCAGCCACCGACCGCGATCGTGCGCAGCGGCCCCAGCAGCATCCCGACCGCCGTGACGGCGAAGGCCGTCAGGGCGAGTCCCGCCCGCCAGTCCTCGATCGCGACGACGATGAGCACGCCCACGAGGAGCACCGCGTTGCCGAGCACGTTCACGATGAATCGAGAGAAGAAACCGGCCAGCGCCGTGACGTCGCCGTCGATGCGCTCGATGAGCTCCCCGGGGGTCCGGCCCTTGTGGAAGCCGAGGTCGAGGTTGAGGCAGTGGAGCGCGAGATCGGCCCGCAGCGCGTTCGTCGCGACCCAGCCGACGCTCTCGCCAAGATAGGTGGCGAGCGCCGCGGCGATCTGCTGGCCCAGCGCGAGGGCGACGAATCCGATGGCGATCCGCACGAGCAGGTCGAGATCGGCGCCGGCGATCGCGCTGTCGATGAACGACCGCAGGAGCTGGGGGCCGATGAGCTGGAGCGCGATGCTCGCGCCGACGAGGAGCCCGAGGATCGTCAGCTCGCGCCACTGCGGCGCGACGTACCGCGCGAAGAGATCGAGGGATCGATGGCGCGCTCGCATCGGCGAAGTTTCTCACTCGAGCGCGGCGATGGCCTCCGGAAGCGCGGAAAGGTCGCGCAGGATACGGTTCGGCGTCGTCGTCAGCGACTCGCCGTGGCGATCGATGAAGACGGTGCGGTAGCCGAGCGCGGCCGCGGGCTGCATGTCGTGGTACTGGCTCGCGCCGACGTGCACCGTGTCCGCCGTGGTCGCGCCGGTGACCTCGGCGAAGCGCGTCCAGTGGCCCGCCGCGGGCTTGTAGCTGCCGACGTCCTCGGCGGTCACGACGAGGTCGGGCGTGATGCCGAGCTTCGGGATCGACGTCGCGATGAGGTCGCGGTCCACGTTCGAGAGGATCGCGATCCGCCGCCCCGCGGCCTGCAGCGCGCGCAGCGCCGCGGGAACCTCGGCGAACGCGATCCAGCCGGGCAGGGACGCCGGCAGCGGGGACGGCCGCTCGATGCCGTGCTTTCGAAGGAGCGCCGCGCCGGCCCGGTCCAGGACCTCGTGGTAGCGGAGGTACGCGCCGCTCTCGACCGTCGCCTCGGTCTCGATGTACTCCCGCGCGAGAGCGTCGCGGTCCGGCGGCTCGTCGAAGTACGGGAGGAGCGCGGCGGTGATGCCGCCCTCCCAATCGATGAGCGTCCCGTAGCAGTCGAAGGTGCACCAGCGGACGGCCATGCCGGAACGTTAGCTCGCGATGCGCTCCGCGATTTTCGCCACCAGGCGGCGCGCGACCTCGGTCTTCGACAGCACCGGCAGGGCCTCCGCCCCGTCGGCGCTCACGAACGTCACCTGGTTCGTGTCGCCGCCGAACAGGGAGCCCGCGGCGGTCACGTCGTTGGCGACGACGAGGTCCAGCCGCTTCTCGCGGAGCATCCGCGACGCTTCGGCCACCGGATCGCCGGTCTCGGCTTTGAAGCCGACGACGATCGTGCGGGCATCGCGCGCGGCGACGATCGCCTGGAGCACGTCGGGACTCTTCTGGAGCACCAGGGTGACCTCGTCGCCCTGCTCCCGCTTCTTCAGCTTGCGGTCCGCCGGCTGCGCCGGACGGTAGTCGGCGACGGCCGCGGCCATGATCACCGCGTCGGCGCCGGGGAGCGCCGCGAGCACCGCGTCGCGCAGCTCGGCGGCCGTCTCGATCGCGACGATGGTCACGCCGGCCGGCGGCCGCAACGCCGTCGGTCCGGTCACGAGCGTGACGTCGGCGCCCGCGCGGCGCGCGGCGACGGCCAGGGCGTAGCCCATCTTTCCGCTCGAGCGGTTCGTCACGACGCGGACGGGGTCGATCGGCTCGAGGGTCGGCCCGGCGGTGACGATCACCCGCCGGCCCGCGAGGGCCGTCGACGTCAGCAGGGCGTCCTCGATCGCGGCGCCGATGGCCTCGAGCGACGCGAGCCGCCCCTGGCCGGTGAGCCCCGACGCGAGCTCGCCGCTCTCCGGCTCGACGATCGCGGCGCCGCGGTCCCGCAGGGTCTCGATGTTCGCCTGCGTCGCCGGGTTCGCCCACATGTGCGTCTCCATCGCCGGCGCGATCACGAGCGGCGCGTGCGCGGCGAGGACCGTCGTGCCGATGAGGTCGTCGGCGAAGCCGTGCGCGAGCCGCGCGATCGTGTGCGCGGTGGCCGGCGCGATGACGATGACGTCGGCCTGCTGCCCCATCGCGACGTGTCCGGTCGCCCGATCGTCGAAGGTGCCGAACATCTCGACCTCGACCGGCCGGTACGTGAGGGCCTGGAACGTGAGCGGCTGCACGAACTGCGTCGCCCCGGGCGTCATGACGACCTGCACCGTCGCCCCGGCCTGGGTCATCCGGCGGGCGAGCTCGATGACCTTGTACACGGCGATCGATCCGGTGACCGCGAGGACGACGAACCTGCCGCGAAGCACCTCGGCGTTCATGCCGCGTTCAGCTCCCACAGCAAGCGGAGCCCTTCGAGCGTCAGATCGTCGTCGACGCGCTCGATCCTCGGGGTCAGTGGCGCGATCGTCGAGGCGAGACCGCCGGTGGCGATGACCGTGGCCTTGCCGCCCGGGAGCTCCGCGAGGATCCGGCCCAGCAGGCCATCCACGAGGCCCACGTAGCCGAACATGATCCCGCTGCGCATGCAGTCGGCCGTGTTCTTCCCGATCGCGTCCTTGGGGGCGGTGAAGCCGACGGCGAACAGCCGGGACGCGCGCGAGAAGAGGGACTGCGCGGAGACCTCGAGCCCCGGCGCGAACGCACCGCCGAGGAAGTCGCCCTCGGCGCTCACCACGTCGAAGTTGGTGGTGGTCCCGAAGTCCACGATGACAACGGACCCGCTGTAGCGGCGGTGCGCGGCGAGCGTGTTCGCGATCCGGTCGGCACCGACCTCGGCCGGGTTGTCGACCCGGAGCCGCACGCCGGTCTTCACGCCGGGGCCGATGACGACGGCCTTCCCGCGCATGTACCGGTCGGCCAGGCGGGTGAACGCCTGGGTGAGCGGCGGGACGACGCTCCCGAGCACGAGCGCGTCCATCGACGCGAGCGACAGCTGCTCCCGGCCGAGCAGCGCCTCGAGCGTCACGGCGAGCTCGTCCTCGGTCCGTTCGTGATCGGTCGCGGTCCGCCACGTCGCGATGAGCTCGGCGCCGCGATACGCGCCGATGACGACGTTCGTGTTGCCCGCGTCGATCGCGAGGAGCGTGCCCACCTTCAGTCCGCGGGCTCGGTCGCTCCGGTACGGAGGCCGTGCCTCGCCTTCGACGCGAGAGCCTTCGCGACGTTCGCCGGGACGAGCCCGTCCACGGGCGCACCGAAGGCCGCGAGCTCCTTCACCCGCGAGGCCGAGACGAAGAGGTACTCGGGCGCGGTCATGAGGAACACCATCTCGAGCTCCTTGGCCAGGCGCCGGTTCATGTTCGCCATCTCGAACTCGAACTCGAAGTCCGAGAGGGCGCGGATCCCGCGGATGATGAACGTGGCCCCGACCTCGCGGGCGAACGCGACCTGCAGGCTGTCGAAGGTCTGGACCTCGACGTTCTTCAGCTTGCCGCAGGCCTCCTGCATGAGGGCCACGCGCTCGTCCGCGGTGAAGACGGTTTTCTTGGAGAGGTTGCGGCCCACGCCGATGACGACGCGGTCGAAGAGTCGTGCCGCACGGTCGACGATGTCGAGATGCCCGTTCGTCGGTGGGTCGAACGACCCCGGATAGATCGCCACTCGTTCTGCTACCACGTGGTCGCGCCTCCTCTATCGGTAGTGCACGCCGCGCGATAAGCCTACCTCCTGCCCATCGCCACTCCGGTCAGCAGGAGGCCGGCGGCGAGCGTGATGGCCGCCGCGGCCGTGTTGATGTCGGCGGCGATGCCGTGGACCACGATCCCCGCCAGGCCCGAGCCCACCAGGCCGCCGGCGATGGCCGCGCCCGCCCGGCCCCGTGCGGCGGCGAATGGGATGACGAAGACGAGGCCGAGGACGATGCCGCCGAGCGACGCGAACAGGCCGCCGATCAGCGCGCCGGCGATGAGGCCGCCGAGCCACCACGGGAACCGGCCGCTCAGGCCGCCGGGCTGCGGATCTGTCACCGGGCCCGCCGTCGCATCTTTCAGGCCACCTGCCGCCCGCCGGCGTAGACCTCGCGCACCAGTGGCGCGCCGAGGCGGTAGCTGAGATCCCGCTCGTCGTCGGTCTCGAGGATCACGAGATCCGCGCGGCGGCCGGCCACGAGCGCGCCAGTGCGCTGGCCGCGGCCGAGCGCATGCGCGGCGTTGATCGTCGCGGCGACGATCGCCTCGTGTGGCGTGAGGTGGCAGAGCGTGACCGCGAGCGCAATCGCGGTGGGCATCCCTTCGAGCGGCGAGGTCCCCGGGTTGTGGTCCGTGGCGATCGCGACGGGCACGCGCGCGGCGAGGAAACGGCGGGCGTCGGGCGGGGCGTAGCCGACGAAGAACGCACTGCCCGGCAGGAGCACCGCGACGGTGTGCCCGATGCGGGCCAGCACGCGCATCCCGTCCGCCGACACGTTCGCGAGATGATCGGCGGAGCGCGCCTGGAGCCGCGCGGCGAACGCGGCGGCGTTCACGTCGTGGAGCTGATCGGCGTGCATCGTCACGGCGAGTCCGGCCGCCTGCGCGGCCTTCATGACCGGACGCGCGTCCTCGGGCTCGAACACGCCCTTCTCGACGAAGGCGTCCACGGCCTCGGCGAGATGCTCGGCGCCGACCGTGGCGACCATCACCTCGGCCGCCTTCAGGAACTCGCGCCGCTCGACGCCGCGCGGCAGCGCGTGCAGCGCGAGGTACGTGACCGCGACGTCGATCGCGGCCTCGGTCCGGATCCGCGCGATGAGCCGCAGCTGCCGCAGCTCCTCGTCCGGGTCGAGCCCGTATCCGCTCTTGATCTCGATCGTCGTCGTGCCGAGCGACACCGCCCGCGCGAGCCGCGCCCGGGTGAGCGCGAGGAGCGTCTCATCCGATGCTTCGCGCGTGGCGCGCACCGTCGCGTGGATGCCACCGCCCCGCTCGAGCACCGCGAGGTAGTCGGCGCCGCTCTGGCGGGTGGTGAACTCGTCCCACCGCTCGCCCGCGTACAGGAGATGGGTGTGCGGATCGACCAGCCCCGGCATCACGACCCGTCCGGCCACCTGCCGCTCCACCGCGCCGGCGGTCAGCTCGTACTGCTGCCAGCCATCGCCGTGCCCCGTGCCGAGGATGGCGCCGTCGCGCGCCGCAACCCAACCGTCGTCGATCGCGCCGACGTCGCCCGCGGCTGGTCCGACCCGCGGCTGCTCCGTTCGGAATGGCGCGAGCGTGAGGAGGCGCGCGCCGCGCACGAGGAGATCGGCCTGCGGGCGGTCATTCACTCCAGAAAGCGCGCTTCGATGACGCGATCGCGGG
>JAXDLF010000153.1:0-9530 GCA_034666765.1 Chloroflexota bacterium | reverse complement strand
GCGATGATGGCCGGAAGGCCGAGCCGCCGCGCGACGGTGCCGAGGAGCGCCGCGACGAGCAGCACGAGGCCGAGCGCCAGGAGCGGCGTGGCGTTGGTCACGCGCCGAGGCTACGCTCCCGCGGTGCCCGGACGCATCGACGTATTCCGTATCCCCACGCGGATCCAGTTCGGCCGAGGGGTCGCGCTCACGCTCGCCGAGCCCCTCCGCCAGGTCGGCGCGAAGAAGGTGCTCCTCGTCACCGATCCCGGCGTCATCAAAGCCGGCCTCGTCGGTCCGCTGGAGGAGAAGCTCCGTGAGGCGAAGATCCCGTACGAGATCTACGACCAGGTCGTGCCCGACCCCGGCGTGGCCGAGGTCCAGCGGGCCTACGAGCGGGCCACGGAGGTCGGTGCCGACAGCTTCGTGGCCGTCGGCGGCGGCTCGTCGATCGATACGGCGAAGATGGCCGCGGTGCTCCTCGCGAACGGCGGCACGGTCCTCGACTACATCGGCATCGACAAGGTCCCGAAGATGGCCGCGCCGGTCGTGGCGATCCCGACGACCGCCGGCACCGGCGCCGAGATCACCATCAACTCCGTCATCGCCGATCCGGACCAGCACAAGAAGCTGGTGATCATCAGCCCGAACGCGACGGCGCTGTTCGCGCTCGAGGATCCTGAGCTCACCACCGGCCTGCCGCCGTTCCTCACCGCGATCACCGGCATGGACACGCTCGTGCACGCGATCGAATCGTTCACCTCGAAGAGCTCGTACCGCATGACCGAGGTCCTGGCCCTCGAGGCGATCCGCGACGCCGCGTGGGCCCTGCCGCGCGCGGTGAAGGACGGCAAGGACATCGACGCGCGGGAGGCGATGATGCGTGCCGTCATCACGGCGAGCCTCGCCTTCAGCAACACCCGCCTGGGCAACGTGCACGCGATGGCCCTGCCGCTCGGCGGCTGGTGCCACGTCGCGCACGGCACGGCCGTCGCGGCGCTCCTCCCGCACGTCATGGATTTCAACCGGAGCGCCGCCGCGGATCGGTACGCGACCGTGGCCGCGACGATGGGGGCCAAGCCGGACGCGAAGGCCGCCGTCGATCATGTGTTCGCGCTGAACGAGACGATCGGCATCACGGCGCTTCTCGGGCCCTTCGGCATGGACGAAGGGCTCATTCCGAACATGGCCAAGGACGCGATGCTCTCCGGGAACATCCTCGTGAACCCGCGCACGACGGCCCAGCCGGACATCGAGGCCCTCTACAAAGCGGCTCTGTAGGACACGTGCCGGTCGCGATCTTCGACATGGACGGCGTCCTCTATCGCGGCAACGTCGTGATGCCGCACGCGCGCGAGACGCTGGCCCGGCTCCGCGCCGCCGGGTGGCACGTCTTCTTCGCGACGAACAACTCGACCGCGTCGCGCGCCGAGTACGTCGCGCGGCTCACCCGGCTCGCGCTGGGCGGCGATGAGGCCCACGTCATCACCAGCGCGTACGCGACCGCGCACTACCTCGAGCGGCTCGACCCGAAGCCGATGGACGTACTCGTCGTCGGGGCGGACGGGCTGCGCGACGAGATCCGCGCGGTCGGCATCGGCGTGCGGCGGGCCGAGGACCTGCCCGGGGCGCATCCGCCGCCCGAGGCGGCGGCCGACGGCGTGAACCCCGGCGCGATGCGCGAATACCTCACCCACCTGAAGCTCCCGCCGCTGCCCGATACCGTGGTCGTCGGGCTGGACCTGCACCTCACCTACGCGCGGCTCGCGGAGGCCCAGCGCGCCCTGCTCGGCGGCGCGCGCTTCATCGCGTCGAACAAGGATCGGGCGTACCCGGTCGAGGGCCGGCTGCTTCCGGGGGCCGGGAGCATCGTGAAGGCGCTCGAGGTCGCGAGCGCGCGCGAGGCGGTCTGCATCGGGAAGCCCGAGCCCTTCCTGTTCCAGGAGGCCATCCGCCGGGCCGGTGCGTCGCCCGGACCGATCCTCGTGGTGGGCGACGCGACCGACTACGACATCGTCGCCGCGCACCGGGTCGGGGCGATCGGGGTGCTCATCACGACCGGGCTCACCGGCGCGGCCGACGTCGCGAACGCCCGCGGCGAGGCGGTCCCGGACCACGTCATCGGCTCGCTGGACGAGCTGTTCCGCATTCCCGAGGTCGCCGGGGCGGGTCAGCCGAGCGGCTAGCTCGCCATCGCCGAGGCATCCTCGGCGGCTTCGTCGATCAGCTCCGCGTACGAGCGGGGCTCGAGCCTGGCCGGATCGAGCCGGAGTCCCGCCGCGACGCTGTCGAGATCGACATGGTCGGCGAGCGCCTGGATCTCGCAGAACCAGCCGAGCGGGTCGAGCTCGTCGATCCGCACGAGCGCGTCGCCGACCCGGTACGTCTCGCGGAGCTTCACGAACTGCTGGAGCCGGGTGAAGCCGAGGTGGGCGAGGATCTCCTCGATCTGCCCGCCGGCGATCGCGGTCGAGACCTCGAGCCGGAGCTTGTCGCCATGCTCGAACCGGCGCGCGCCCTTGAAGGTGAGCTCGCGCGATCCGTCCTCGCCGTGAAAGCGCACGCGGAGCCGCTGATCGTGCTCCGCCAGCCCGAGCCGGGGATGATCGAAGAAGACATCGGCCTCCGCTTCGCGGGACACCCAGTCGCCGAAGGCCACCAGGCGGTGTCGCAGGCCGGACACGCCCTCTTCGGTGAGGCGGTACTTGCGCTCCCGTTCGACGTTCCCCACGGCACCAACGCTAGCCAGACCATGTGACGGCCCGGTGAAGTCGGCGTGTCCGGACGCTGAGACCGTCGCGGTCGCTCGTGGCGCTACGTCGCCGGCGCGAGCTCCTGGCGTACCGACACCTCCCGGAGGCCGACGAGCCAGGCGTCCTGGTACTGGTCGACGGTCACGATGACCACGTCGGTCGACTCGCGGAGCTCGCGGCCGAGCCAGTCGATCCCCAGGGGGTCGCCCGCGTACACGAGCGAGCCCACCCGGACCCCCGTCGAGACCGCCTCGACCCGGCGGACCCGCATCACGACCACGGACCCATCGTCGCCGGCGCGCGTGCGCGTTGGGTCAAGCTGCGGTGTGCGTTGCGGGTGCCGGCTGTGGAGTTCGCGGCGACTCGCGGTCCGCCCTACGCGTCGTTGTGGCGCGCGTCGTCGTCGTCGCCGCGCCCGCCGAACTCCTTGAGGACCCCGGTGGCCTCGTAGACCGTGCGCTCGCAGATGTTCTGGACCCGATCGCCCATGCGCTCGAGGTTGTGCGCGGCCCAGAGGAGCCAGGTCGCGCGGTCGATGGTCGTCGGGTCGTTCAGCATGTAGGTGAGCAGCTCGCGATAGATCTGGTCGTAGAGCCGGTCGATCTCGTCGTCCTGCGCCGCGATCGCCTGGGCGAGGAACGCGTTCTTCGTGATGAGCGCGTCGACCGAGCCGCGGAGCATCGCCCGGACCGCCTCGGCCATCCGCGGGATGTCGATGAGTGGCTTGAGCAGCGGCCGGTCACCGTGCAGCTTCGTGATCCTCGCGATGCCGACGCAGTAGTCGCCCATGCGCTCGAGCTCGCTCGCCACCATCAGCACCGCGATGACGAACCGCAGGTCGCCCGCGATCGGCTGCTGCATCGCGATCACGTGGACCGAGGCGTCCTCGATCGCGTACCGCAGATCGTTGATCGCCGCGTCGCCCGCGATCACCCGATCGGCGCCGGATCGGTCGAGTCGGGCGAGCGACGCGACGCTCTTCTCGATCGCCACGTCCACCATGCTCGCCAGGCGCCGCAGGTCGCGGCGGAGCTGCTCCATGCTCTCGTCCAGACCGGCGCGGGTGTGGAGGGTCCGCATCACCCGAACCGCCCGGTGATGTAGGCCTCGGTGCGCGAGTCGCGCGGGTTGGTGAAGATGTCATCGGTCCGCCCGTACTCGACGAGCCGGCCGATGCCGTCGTCGCCGGCGAGCATGAACGCGGTGCGCTGGGAGACACGCGACGCCTGCTGCATGTTGTGGGTCACGATCACGATGGTCACCTCGCTCGCCAGCTCGCGGACCAGCTCTTCGATCCGGTACGTCGCGATCGGGTCGAGTGCCGACGCCGGCTCGTCCATCAGGAGCACCGACGGGTCGGTCGCGAGCGCGCGCGCGATGCAGAGCCGCTGCTGCTGGCCGCCCGACAGCGCGGCACCCGATCGCTGGAGGCGATCCTTCACCTCGTCCCAGAGGGCCGCGCGGCGGAGGTTGCGCTCGACGAGCTCGTCGGTCTTCGTCCGGTCCATCTTCCAGCCGCGCAGGCGCGGGCCGGCCGCCACGTTGTCGTAGATGGACATCATCGGGAACGGGTTCGGCTTCTGGAAGACCATGCCGACCATGCTCCGGACCTCGACCGCGTCGACGCCCGGCCAATAGATGTCGAGCGAGTCGAGGAACACCTGGCCGGCGACGCGCGCTCCCGGCGTCGTCTCGTGCATGCGGTTCAGGCAGCGGAGGAGCGTCGATTTCCCGCACCCGGAGGGCCCGATGATCGCCGTGACTGCGCCCTTCGGCAGCTCGAGGCTGACCTGGCCGACGGCTTGGGTCGGGCCGTACCAGGCGGAGAGGTCCTCCAGCCGGACGGCCACGTCCGGCGTCACATCGCGCTCGGGGACCGCGCCGGGGAGCGGCTCCCGCTCCGGTTCGAGGGTGCGGATCATCGGGCGCGCCCCCGGACGGCGAGGCGCAGGGCCAGGCTGAGGAGCGCGATGACCCCGACCAGGACGAGCGACGAGCCCCAGGCCTTCGTGTGCCAGTCGTCGTAGGGCGACGCGGCGTACTGGTAGATCTGAATCGGCAGGGCCGAGATCGGCTTCAGCAGGTCCGTGCTGAAGAACAGGTTGCCGAGCGCCGTGAGCAGCAGCGGCGCGGTCTCGCCGGCCGCGCGCGCGACGGCCAGCACGACGGCCGTCGCGATGCCCGCGCGGGCGGTGGGGACCACGATCGAGAGCACCACCCGCCAATGGGGCGCGCCGAGCGCGAGGCCGGCTTCCCGAAGCGACTGCGGCACGAGTCGCAGCACCTCCTCGACCGTGCGCGCGACGATCGGGATCATGATGATCGCGAGCGCGATCGCGCCCGCGAGCGCGGCGTAGTGACCGATGACGCCGCGCACGAGGAACGCCCAGACGAAGACCCCGATGACGATCGACGGGAGGCCCGCGATGAGCTCGGCGGCGAACCGGACCGCCGGCGCGAGCCGTCCCGACCGGAACTCGGTCACGAAGATGGCGCTCGCGATGCCGATCGGGATCGCGAGCACGCCCGCGAGGACCGAGAGGATCAGCGTGCCGACGACCGCGGGGCCCACACCGCCGCCCTCGACGCCGAACGGGAGCGGGCGCTCGGTGAAGAACGCGATGTTGAGCGCGGGCGCGCCGCGCACGATCACGTATCCGAGGATGATCACGAGCAGCGTCGCCGCGCCGATGGCCGCGCCGCCCACGAGGACCTCCATGGTCCGCTCCCGCGCCCGCCGCCGCGCGCTCACCGCGTGTCGCGCCGGGACCCGTGGCAGCACACCAGCCGATGCGGCGGTGCTCATATCACCAGCCCCTGCGGCCCCGACGCGACCCGCCGGATGAGGAGCCGCGCGGCGGTGTTGATCACGAGCGCGACCACCAGGAGAACGAGCGCGATCTCCACGAGGGCGCTGAAGTGCAGCGGGTCGCTGGCCTCGGTGAACTGGTTCGCGATGGCCGAGGCCATCGTGTAGCCCGGCGTGAACAGCGACGGGCCGATCGTCGTCGAGCTGTTGCCGGCCACCAGCGTGACGGCCATGGTCTCGCCGAACGCCCGGGCCACGGCCAGGACGGCCGCGCCGATGATGCCGGTGCGCGCGTAGGGGAGCACCGCTCCGGAGATCGCCTCCCAGCGCGTGGCGCCGAGACCGATCATCCCCTCCCGCTGGGCCGGTGGAACCGCGAGGAGGACCTCCCGGGTCACCGCCACGAGGAGCGGCAGCACCATTACGGCGAGGATGACGCCGCCCATGAGCAGGTCGGTGCCGACGATCGAGCCGCCGAACAGCGCTCCGATGACGGGCACCTGGCCGATCGTCCGCTGGAGGAACGGGTCGATCTCCGAGCGGAACAGCGGGACGAGCACGAACAGCCCCCAGAGGCCGTAGACGATGCTCGGGATGTAGGCGAGCAGCTCGATGAGGAACGCGAGCGGCCCGCGGATCGCTCGCGGCGCGTATTCGGTGAGGAAGATCGCCGCGCCGACGGCGATCGGCGTCGCGAGGACGATCGCGATGGCCGTGGTGACGAGCGTCCCGAAGAGGTACGCGCCCGCGCCGAAGACGGCGTGGACCGGGTCCCAGCGGCTGGTCACGAGGAAGTCCAGACCGAAGCGCCGCACCGAGGGCAGCGCGTCGAGGAGGATGAGCAGCGTGATGCCCGCGAGCGTGAGCGGCACCAGCATCGCCAGTGCCGTCACGCTCGCGGCGAATGCGCGGTCGGCGGTGCGAGAGGTCACGCCCTTACTGGGCGGGGAGGACGGCCTGGCCGCCGGAGGTCATCGACCTGATCTTCGCTTCGACCTTCGCGAGCACGTCGGCCGGGAGCGGTGCGTAGCCAAGGTCCTTCGCGAACGCCTGGCCCTCGTGCGTGCCCCACCAGAAGTACCGGGCCATCGCGAGGGCCTTGCCCTTGTCGGCCACGTCCTTGTAGGTGAGGAGGTAGGTCATCGCGACGATTGGATACGCGTCCGCGTTGCTCGAGTTCGTGAGTGAGGCGCGGAGGTCGTCGGGCAGGGTCACGCCGACGGCGGCCTTGCCGACCGAGTCGAGGTTCGCGTCGACGAACTTGCCCGCCGCGTTCTTCAGGGTGGCCGCGCCGAGCTTCTGCTGCAGCGCGTAGATGAGCTCGACGTAGCCGATGGAGTTCGGCGTGGACTTCACCGCGCCGGCAACACCGTCGTTGCCCTTGCCGCCGACGCCGCCGGGCCACTCGACCGTCTGCCCCGCGCCGACCTTGGACTTCCACGTCGCGTTGACCTTCGAGAGGTAGTCGGTGAAGACCGCGGTCGTGCCGGAGCCGTCCGAGCGGTGGACCGTGACGATGTCGGCCGCCGGGAACGTGATGCCGGGGTTGTCCGTGGCGAGCTTCGGGTCGTTCCACTTCTTGATGTCGCCGAGGAAGATCCCGGAGAGCGTCTCCGCGGTGAGCTTGATGCCGGTGACGCCGGCGACGTTGTAGGTGGCGACGATGCCGCCCATGACCGCCGGGAGGTGCAGGATCGGGCTCTTCGCGTCCGTCAGCTGCTGATCGGTCATGGCGTTGTCGGTGGCGCCGAAGTCGACCGTCTTGTCGGTGATGCCCTTGATGCCGCCGCCCGAGCCGATCGCCTGGTAGTTCACCTGGACGCCGGTGACCTTGTTGTACTCGTCGATCCACTTCGTGTAGATGACCGCCGGGAACGTCGCGCCGGCGCCACTCAGCGACTGCGCCTCGCTGGAGCACTTGCCCGTGACCGGGATGCCACACGGGTTCGCCGCCGCGCCGCTCGCCGTCGTCGGCGACGGCTGCGCGGTGCCGCTCCCGCCACACGCGGCGGCAACGACCGCGACCGCGAGGAACGCCGGGATGGCCCGCCAAAAGGTACGCATACCTGATCTCGCCTCTTTCATCACTTCTCTCCAGAGGCAGCATCCGGTGTGAGCACGTAGGAGCGGCGTGACGGCCGTGTGCGGCCGGTGAAGACGCGGTGAACTGGCGTCGGTGCCTAGCCGGCGGGACGCTCCCGCATCCGATAGCCGACGCCGCGGACGGTCTCGAGCCACCGGGGATGCTCGGCGTCGTCGCCGAGCCGCTCGCGGAGCGTCTTCACGTGGGTATCGACGGTGCGGGGATCGCCGGAGAAATCGACGCCCCACACGCCGGCGACGATCTGGTCGCGGGACAGCACCTGGCCCGGCCGCCCCGCCAGGTAGGCGAGCAGATCGAACTCTTTCGCGGTGAGCGTCACCTCGCGCCCATCCGCGGTGACGCGGCGCTTTGGGACGTCGAGACGCAGCCCCGGGAGATCGAGCACGTCGACCGACGGCGGCTCGACGACCCGTGACGCGCGACGGAGCATCGCGCGCACCCGCGCCACCAGCTCGCGCATCGAGAACGGCTTCACGAGATAGTCGTCGGCGCCGATCTCGAGCCCGACGACCCGATCGAGCTCGGTGTCGCGCGCGGTCAGCATGAGGATCGGCACGTCGCTCTGGCGGCGGATCCGCCGGCACACCTCGAGGCCGTCGAGCTTCGGGAGCATGAGGTCGAGGATCACGAGCTCCGGTGCGTGCGCCTTGAAGCTCTCGAGGGCCGCCTCGCCGTCCTCGGCCGTCAGGACCTCGTAGCCCTCCTGGCGCAGGGCGTAGGCGAGCGTGTGGCGAAGATTCGTCTCGTCGTCGACGACGAGGATGCTGCGCACGCGCCGAGCCTATCCCGACCGAGGGAGCGTCACGGTCACCGTCGCGCCCTGGCCGCGCCCACCGCTCGCCGCCGCGATCGTCCCGCCGTGCGCCTGCACGGCGTGCTTGGCGATGGCGAGCCCGAGGCCGGTGCCGCCGGTCGCCCGCGAGGGGTCGGATTTGAAGAAGCGCTCGAAGATCCGGTCGAGGTCGGCGGGGTCGATGCCCGCGCCGGTGTCGCGGACGAAGAGCGCCACCTCCGTCGCCGTCGCGGTCGTGCCGAGGGTCACCGTCCCGCCCGGCGGGGTGAACTTGATCGCGTTGTGCACGAGGTTCGCGAGCACCTGGGCCATCACGGCGCGATCGACGCGCACCCGCGCGCCGCTCGCGTCGGTCGCCGTGGCGAGTGTGACCTGCGCGCGTGCCGCGAGCGGCTGGAGCCGCGCCGCCGCGTCGCGCACGAGGTCGGCGGCCAGGGCCTCGCGGAGCTCGAGTGGGTCGGCGCCGGATTCGAGCCGGCTCAACGTGAGGAGCTCGCCGACCATGTCGGTGAGCCCGTCCACTTCGTGGTCGATCCGCGCCAGGAAGTCGCGCGCGGCCGCGCCGTCATCGATCGCGCCGCCGGCGAGGGTCTCGACCATCGCCTTCAAGGCCGCCAGGGGCGTCCGCAGCTCGTGCGACACGTTCGCCACGAAATCGCGCCGCTGCGTTTCGAGCCGCCGCAGCGAGCTGAGATCCTGGATCGCGAGCAGGATCTCTCCTCCCGCCAGCGGCTTGACCGACACGCGCAGCACGCGCCGGCCACCCTCGCGCTCGACCTGGGCGACCGTCTCACCGCCGGAGCGCGCCGTGTCGATCGCGTCGATGATCTCGTGGTCGCGGACGACCTCGACGAGGCGGCGGCCGAGGAGCGGCCCGGCGTCGAGGAGGCGCACCGCGGCCGGATTCGCGAGGCGCACGATCTCGTCGCGGTCCGCGAAGAGGATCGCGTCGCCGAGCTCCGCGATCAGCGTGCCGAGGCGATCGCGCTCGGCCTGGGCGAGGGCATGCTCCTGCCGGGCCTGGCCGGCCATCGCGTCGAGCGCCGCTGCGAGCCGGCGAACCTCGACCGGCCCCGCCGAGGGGAACGGGCC
>JAXDLF010000152.1:0-3999 GCA_034666765.1 Chloroflexota bacterium | reverse complement strand
ACAAGGACGAGCACATCCGTCCGGACACGACGATGGAGGCGCTGGGCAAGCTCGTCGCGCGGTTCGAGAAGGATGGCACCGTGACGGCCGGCAACGCGAGCGGGATCAACGACGGCGCCGCGGCCCTGGTGGTCGCGTCCGCCGAGGCCGCGGCGAAGGCCGGGCTCACGCCGATCGCGCGCATCGTCTCCGGCGGCGTGTGCGGCGTGGATCCCGACATCATGGGCATCGGCCCGGCGCCCTCCAGCCGCCAGGCCCTGAAGCGCGCCGGCCTCCGGATCGAGGACATGGACCTGGTCGAGATCAACGAGGCCTTCGCCACGCAGTACCTCGCCGTGGAGAAGGACCTCGGGCTCGATCGAGACAGGACGAACGTGAACGGCGGCGCGATCGCGCTCGGCCATCCGCTCGGGGCATCGGGAGCGCGGCTCGCCTTGACGCTGATCACCGAGCTGCGCAAGCGCGGCGGCCGCTACGGGCTCGCGTCGTTGTGCATCGGCGGCGGGCAGGGAGTCGCGGCGATCTTCGAGCGGGTCTGATCGAGCCCTCGCCGTAGCGGTGCGGCCGCGGCGGCGGCACCCTCGGTACCGCCGCCGCGACCCGGGCCTGAAGTCCTAGTTCGTGCGCCGCACGTTGTAGTAGCCGAACCAGCTCATCGATTTGTCGAAGCCGTCCCGGGTGTACGAGAAGCCCGTCCAGCCTTTGCGCAGGAGCGAGAACGTCTTGATCTCGACGAGCTCGAGGTACGGGATGTCATCCACGATCCGTTGCTGGACCTTGTCGTAGAGCGCCTTCCGCTTCGCCGGGTCGGTGATCGCGCTCGCGTCCGTCAGCCACTGGTCGACCTCTTTGTTCGAGTAGCCCGTGAAGTTCCGTGGGGCGTTCGTCCCGAAGTGCTCGGCGTACGCCGCCGGATCCGGTCCGTAGCGCACGAAGTAGGTGTTGAGGTCGTACTCGCCCGCCTTCGCCTTGGTGAGCCACGTGGCCGCGTCGTACTGCGTCCAGGTCGCGTCGATCTCCATGGCCTTGAGCTGCTGGACCAGGATCTCGGCGGCGTTCTTCGTCCGGGGGAGCGGGTAGCTGTTGAGCCGCAGCTTGAAGCGCGTGCCATCCGCCTTCACCGGATACCCCGCCTGGTCGAGGAGCGCCTTCGCCTTCGCGAGGTCGCGGCGCGGGAACTGCGCGCTCTTGTTGAGGTACGCGCCCATCGAGGTGATGCCCGCGTTGTAGTTCGGCGGGAACAGGCCGGAGAACGCCTGCTGGCTGAGGGCTTCACGATCGATGCCCAGCGCGAGAGCCTGGCGCACCTTGAGATCGGCGAGGATCGGGTTGCGCAGGTTCAGATAGAGGCACGTGTCGTAGATCTGGTCGGTCTCGACGACGATGCTGTCGCCGCCGGCGTCCTTCAGCTGCTTGATCTCCGCGAAGTTCGGCAGGAAGTCGCTCGTGACGAAGTCGTAGAGACCGGACTTGAAGCCGGCCATGACGACCTGCGGATCACTGACGAACTGGAACACGAGCGTCGAGAGCTGGGGCGGTGCCTGGAAGTAGCTCGGGTTCGCCTTGACGGTGAGCTGGCTGCCCCGATCCCAGGACACGAAGCGGAATGGGCCGGTCCCGACGGGGTTCTGGTTGGCTGGATTCGTGGCCCAGTCGGTGTTCTCGTAGATGTGCTTCGGGAGGATCGCGCCGTACCAGTTCGAGGCCTGCGCCAGCAGCGGGACGAAGGCCGTGTTCGGCTGGGGCAGCTGGATCACGACCGTCTTGTCATCCGGCGCCGACACCACCGCGCCGGCGAGGTAATCCGCGAGCGGGTACTTCTTGTCCTGGATCGTCTTGAACGTGTAGACGACGTCCGCCGAGGTGAACGGCTTGCCGTCGTGCCACGTGACGCCCGTGCGCAGGTTGAAGGTGTACGTCTTGCCGTCGGGCGAGATCACCCAATCCTTCGCGAGGTCGCCGTACGCCGCCGTCCCCTGGGTCACGCCCCAGTCGAGGATGACCAGATGGCTGTAGATCTGATTGCTCGGGTAGTACGTGCCGGGATCGGCCTGCCAGTTCGGATTGAGGGACTTCGGCTCGCCGAGGTGCGGTACCGCGAGGGAGAGCGGCTTCGAGGCCACGCCACCCTGGGGCTGCGCCGCGGGTCCTGCGCATCCAGCGACGACAAGAAACGCCAGTGAGACCGCGATGATCGAGCGCCGCACGGCATTCTCCATCTCGCCCGATCCACATCATGAAACGTCTTCCGTATTGTGCGATCCGGGCCTTGGGTCACATACTACAAATCGCGCCAGCAGCGTCAACGGATGGAGGAATTGCCGCGCGGTGATCGTCACCGAGTCCCTCGACAGCGCCCACCTCGCGCGCAACGTCTTCGGGAATCCGAGCCGCCGGACGCACGTCGTGTACCTCCCGCCGGGGTACGAGACCTCCGGCCGCCGCTACCCGGTCGTCTACCTCCTTCACGGATTCAGCAGCCGGTCGACGAACTGGCCCTTGCCGCAGGCGATGAGCTACGGCGGCCTGCGCGTTCCAATCGACGAGCTCCTCGACACCGCGATCTCGAGCGGCCAGGCGGGAGAGATGATCGTCGTGATGCCCGACGGCTGGAGCCGCTACGGCTGCAGCATGTGGGTCGACTCGCCCGCGAACGGCGACTTCGAGCAGTACGTCGTGCAGGACGTCGTCGCGCACATCGACCAGCGGTATCGCACGATCCCGAGCGCGGCGAGTCGCGGCGTCTTCGGCCTGTCCTCGGGCGGCTTCGGCGCGTGGCATCTCGCGACCCGCAACCCGAAGGTCTTCGGGGCGTTCGCGATGATCTCGGCGAGCATCGGCTTCGAGGTCTCCCGGCTGCCCTGGTTCTATCGCTACTTCGACCGGCTGTACCCGAACGAGCCGGCCGGTCCGATCGCGGGCGACATCGGATCATGGTTCTGCTACGCACTCGCCGCCGCGCACACGCCGAACGTGGCTCGGCCCCCTTATTTCGTCGACTTTCCCGTCGACTACCCGAGTGGCGACATCATCCCCGACCGCTGGGCCACCTGGCAGAGCTACGACCCGGTCGAAAATTGGACGTCGAGGACCGCTGCGTTGCGCGGGATGCGGGGGATCCTCATCGACTGCGGCTACCGCGACGAGAACCGCTACCACTTCGGCAACCGGATGCTGAGCGCGCGGCTCCGCGCCGCCGGCATCGCGCACCGTTCGGAGGAGCACGACGGCGGCCACACCGACCGGCTCTTCGAGCGCGTGCAGTTCTCCTACTCCTGGCTCTCGACGGCGCTGGCCGCCACCTAGAGAACGAGCGCGCATACTCTCGCCGTGAGCGAGGTGGATTCCGGTGCGTGACGGAGCGCAGGCCGTTGACCGAGCGTGCGCGCTGCTCAATGCGTTCTCCCCCGAGCGTCCGGTGCTCGGCCTGAAGGAGCTCGCCACGATCGTCGGGATCAACAAGAGCACCGCCCACCGCCTGCTCGGCGCGATGTGCGCGGCCGGCCTGGTCCTCCAGGATCCGAAGACCCACGAATACGCCCCGGGGATGCGCCTGGTCGTGCTCGGCAACGTCGCCCTGGCGCGAATGGACATCGCCCGGATCGCGATGCCCGCGATGACGCGGCTCGCGGCGGCCGTACGCGAGACCGCGTATCTCGCGACGTACGCCGAGCACGGGGCGGCGTACCTCGCGGTCGCGGAAGGACCGCGCACGATCAGGCTCACCGCCCACGTCGGCATGGTGCTGCCGCTCCACAGCACGGCGACGGGCAAGGTCCTCCTCGCGGCGCTGTCCAAAGAGGAGGTCGCGAAGCGGCTTCCGCGGACGCTCCCCCGGCTGACGCCAAAGACGGTCACGAAGGCGGCGCTGGGCCGCGAGCTGAAGCGCGTGCAGCAACAGGGGTACGCGATCTCCTACGACGAGCACGAGGTCGGGATCTGCTCGATCGCCGTGGCGATCCGCGACGACACCGGCGTCATCGCGGCCCTCGCGGTGTC